>NZ_JAKJSW010000391.1:0-2202 GCF_050337375.1 Vibrio makurazakiensis
CACCTAAAGGCAGTATTCAAGTCGTGAGTACCGGAGCTTCGGAAGGTGAATTGGATGCCCTAACCATTAAGCTTGGGATTCCAAACTATTGGTACCATTTACACCATTCAAAAGGTGTGATGATCAGTGAGTCGATGTCTCTGAAGCTTGGGATAAGACCAGGTGACTATATCGATTTATATGATTCACTAGGCTCGGGCTGGCAAGTCGTCGGAGTGTATTATGACTATGGTAATCCTTATCATCAGGTCATGATGTCACATCGTAATTGGTTATTTGGCTTTGCTGGTAAAGGCAATGTTGGTTTAGGGATTGTCTTAGAAGACAACGTAAACCCTCAAGGCCTAAGGCAACGATTGGAAAATGTATTTAGGCTAAATTCAGAACGAATTTACGACAACAATAATATCCATAATCAAGCCATGCGAGTGTTTGACCGCACGTTTGCTATTGCGGATACACTAGGTAACATCACGTTAGTGATCGCTGTTTTTGGTATTTTCTTTGCGAGCATCGCTGGAGAAATTTCGCGTCAGCGGCATATATCATTACTTAGATGTTTAGGGATGTCTGGTAAAGAACTGATCGTTATTGGTGGCCTGCAACTATTTGTATTTGGCTTGATAGCATCCATTATAGCCATACCTTTAGGCTTGGCGTTAGCGAGCTTGATAGTAGATATCGTGATTAAACAGTCCTTTGGTTGGTCATTAGGGTTGCAAGTTATCCCATGGGATTATTTAGTCACCTTCAGTTGGGCTATGGGGGCATTGATGTTGGCTGGTGCACTACCTGTATTACGAATGATCCGGAATACGCCAATGAAATCACTAAGGGATGCTCTGTAATATGTCTAAGCGTTCTCTTGTGAATATTGTCTCAACTGTTCTGGTTACATGTACTCTTCTCGCTTTAATTGGGTGGGGCTTCTATTACTCTTTTATCAAAGATGTGGGCAACAAAGGCGTTAATGAAGTCAGTGCGATACTCATTAGTGAAAATAAACAGGTGTTTGAACCTGTGTTACCAGACCGCACTATTTCGTTACCTAATGACTTTCAGTTTCATCCAGATTTCCAGCATGAATGGTGGCATTACTTTGCGTCAGTTAAATCTGAGTCAGGCGAAATATACTCTATTCAGTGGAGCTTCTTCCGCATCGCTACGGATGAACGAGAAACTTCCGGTTGGCAGAGCCCTCAACTCTATATAGCTAACGTTGTTATCAGCTCTAAGTCCGGTGTGTGGAAAGATCAGCGTCTCGCGAGAGGGGGGATTGGTCAAGCGGGTATGAGCAATAAGCCCTTTAGGATCTGGATTGATAACTGGAGCTGGCGTTCACTCAGCAGCACACCATTCCCTGGCCAATTGTCAGCGAGTACTGAGAAATTTGAACTAGCATTGAATACTTATGCGAAAGGGCCTTATGTGTTCAATGGTGATAAAGGCTACCAACAAAAACATGACCTTTTACCTGTCGCTTCATACAATTTCAGTGCACCTTTCCTTGCCGTATCTGGCTCAATTAAGCTTGATGGGAAATTAATCCCTGTATCTGGAAATGCTTGGCTACATAAAGAGTGGGGAAGTGGTTTACTAGGAGAAGGGCAACAGGGCTGGGATTGGTTTATCTTCAATCTCGATGACGGGCGTTCATTGAGTATCAACCGCTATCGTCACAACCAACAGTTACCCTACGTCTTCGGTACCTTAGCGACTCGCTCAGGTAAGGTCATTCAGCTGACAGAAAAAGATATTTCGATTACACCACTTCAAAACTCCACACTGATGAACGGGCGTCGCTTACCTCTACAATGGATCATCAATGTAAAGGAATATGACATTAACCTTACCACTCGGATTGTGAGGCGAGACATGTGGCTTCCTTTCGTTATCCCTTATTGGGAAGGCCCCATAAATGCGAGCGGCAGTCATGAAGCCACCGGCTTTATGCAGCTCACAGGTTATTGATTAAAGAACGGTCTCATTTAGAGGCCGTTTTTGTATTTATAGACTTTACTCTTTTTAAAACAAACGCATACTAGAATGAATCTTGTCTTCTATACTTAAGGATAGCATTCAGTTGACTAATGGAATAAACGATGTATTGTTTATTATTTGTAGGAAAAACCGAAGTTACAACTCCAAAGAAGTGATTATTGCTTCGCATAACTAAGCTATAAACTCATATCTATTCTTTGT
>NZ_JAKJSW010000392.1:0-2164 GCF_050337375.1 Vibrio makurazakiensis
AATAAAATACTATTAATATCAGGTAATTGAGGCACCTTGTCTAACGGCAAGTTCAGCGTATCCAAACCTTCAAGATAGGCACTACAAGCACGACCATTTACAACAGCAAGCTGCCTTGTTACCAGATCATGCCAAATCTTATCTTCTTCTTTGCTCCAATCTACAAATCCATCTGCACTTACTGGTTTGGAATGATACTTACTCATCACTCCCTCCTTTCCAATTGAGTTACATTAAGCCTATCTACTCACTTAGGTCATGCCAACGACTTGCTCATTATTCACCCAAAACCACCTGTAACATATTTTTTACATTTATCTTTTTTATTCTTATTTTTCAGCCATATATTTTATCTCGGTTATTTTGACTTCATCGAATTTTTTAACAAAACTAATACAAGTTTAGTTAAGACTCAGAGGGAACCATGCATTCTTTATCTCCAATTTGGTCGCCAACACCATCCCGAATAGAGCATTCGATTATGTTCAAATTCATCAAATACTTACGAGATCAGCAAGTCTACGTTGAAGACTTCCAACAACTACACCGTTGGTCAGTCGACAACAATGCATTGTTCTGGGATAAGGCATGGGATTTTTGTCATTTGCAAGGTAGCAAAAAAGGACCGATCACCGGTGACGGTAGAGCCAAATGGCAGCACTATTCAAAGAATCGAGATACGCAGTGGTTTGCTGAGTCAAAATTAAATTACGCTGAAAACTTACTCACTTACAGTACCCAGACACCCGATGAACAGGCGATCATTTTTTCCAACGAGTCAGGTGAAAGCCGTAATATGACCTGGGATGAACTGCACCAACAAGTCGCTGCTGTACAACAGTGGTTACAGGAGCAAGGGGTGTGTAAAGGAGATGTGGTTGCCGGCTATTTGCCTCACATACCAGAGACATTGGTAGCCATGCTTGCGACCACAAGCCTAGGAGTTATTTGGACTTCAACCTCTCCCGATTTCGGTATTGAAAGTGTTGTTGAACGCTTTGAACAAGTCTCTCCAAAGGTATTCTTTTGCTGTAATGGCTACGCCTTCAATGGAAAAGCCTTTGATATGAGGGCTAAGAACAAAGCCATTACCGCTCGCTTACCATCTCTAAACGCTCACTGTGAAATTCCCTATACAGCCAACGTTCCACTCTCTGAAAGTACAATAAACTGGAATGATATTTTAGATAAGCCGACTACAGCCCCACTAAAGTTCGAGCGGATAAACTTCAATGAACCCCTGTTTATCCTTTATTCCTCCGGCACAACCGGAAAGCCTAAATGTATCGTACATTCGGTTGGTGGGACATTATTGAACCATTTAAAAGAGCACCAACTCCATTGCGATGTTAAACCACACGATAGAGTTTTTTATTATACGACTTGTGGTTGGATGATGTGGAACTGGCACGTTTCTGCTTTGGCTAGTGGCGCAACTCTGGTGATTTATGATGGTAGCCCTGTTTACCCAAAAACCAGTGTCCTATGGGATCTCGCTGAACATAATAAAGTGACACTCTTTGGAACGTCAGCAAAGTACTTAGAAGCTCTGCACAAAGCGGAATACTCCCCGATCGCTCACCATGATTTAACGAGTCTTAAAACGCTCTGCTCCACCGGTTCAGTGTTATATCCAGAACAATTTGATTTCGTTTATCAAGACATTAAACAAGACTTACATTTAGCTTCCATTTCTGGTGGGACAGACATCTGTGGCTGTTTTGTATTAGGAAATCCAATCAGTCCGGTATTTCGTGGGGAGTGCCAAGGAAGCGGCTTAGGGTTGGACGTTCAAGTCATTTCCGAACAAACAACAGAATTGGAGCCCACTGCTACCAAAGAGCACA
Source organism: Vibrio makurazakiensis (assembly GCF_050337375.1). Lineage (NCBI taxonomy): Bacteria > Pseudomonadati > Pseudomonadota > Gammaproteobacteria > Vibrionales > Vibrionaceae > Vibrio > Vibrio makurazakiensis. Next base: position 1,848 of record NZ_JAKJSW010000392.1, read on the forward strand.
TGGTCATTGAAGAAAGAGGTGAATTAGTCTGTGCGAACAGTTTTCCTAATCAACCTATTGGATTTTGGAATGACGACGGCGCTAAGTACCATAATGCCTATTGGAACAAATATGACGGGATCTGGCATCACGGAGATGATGTGATACAAACCAAAAACGGCGGCATGCTATTTTATGGACGCAGTGACACCACTTTGAACCCTGGTGGCGTTCGAATTGGGACCGGAGAAATCTATAGGCAGGTTAACGGGCTACCCGAAATAATCGACTCTATAGCGGTAGGAAAAATTGAAGGACAAGATGAGTCCATTGTACTC
>NZ_JAKJSW010000393.1:0-2147 GCF_050337375.1 Vibrio makurazakiensis
CGCTTCATACCGCTAACGGGCAAACTCCATTTGTAACGTTCGGCTTTGGTTTAGGAGAAAGTTGGGGGTCTAAACTTATTCAGCAATCGATCCTTAAAAACCGTATTGCAGGACTAGGCAAAAATAGAAAAACAGCGGTTTTCCCTAAACTTGTTTTCGCTATTAAAGATGGCCTGAACCATAAACAGGAAGACCCAAACTACGACATCAAGCAACTTGCTCTGGAGTGTGCGTCTAAGCGTATGTACCCAGACATTCTTAATTTCGATAAAGTAGTAGAAGTTACAGGGTCATTTAAAACGCCTATGGGTTGCCGTAGCTTCTTGAATACTTACGAAGAAAACGGTGAATTGGTTCATGAAGGTCGTAACAACTTAGGTGTTGTAAGCTTAAACCTTCCTCGTATTGCGATAAAAGCCAATGGTGATATGGCGGAGTTCTATGAACTGCTTGACGAGAAACTAAAACTTRCTCGTCGTGCGCTTGAAACACGTATCTCGCGTCTTGAAAACGTGAAAGCGCGTGTTGCACCCATTCTATATATGGAAGGGGCATGTGGTGTTCGTTTAAAAGCTGACGATTCAATTTCTGATATTTTCAAAAATGGCCGTGCGTCAATTTCTTTAGGTTACATCGGTATCCATGAGGCCATGACAGCATTGTTTGGCACTGAAATCCATTTATACGACGATTCTGAAATGCGTTCAAAAGCTCTAGAGTTGGTTGAGCACATGAAGAAGACAGTAGCAGAATGGACTGAGGAAACTGGGTACGCATTTAGTCTCTATGGCACACCGAGTGAAAACTTGTGCAGCCGATTCTGTCAGATTGATACTAAAGAATTTGGCGTGATTGAGGGCGTAACTGATCGCGGTTATTACACGAATAGTTTCCACTTAGATGTGCAAAAGAAAGTAAACCCGTACGACAAAATTGACTTTGAAATGCCATATCCAGAAATTTCTAGCGGCGGCTTTATTTGCTACGGTGAATTTCCGAATATGCAGAAGAACATCGAAGCGTTAGAAAACGTATGGGACTACAGCTATACACGCGTACCTTATTACGGAACAAACACGCCAATTGATGAATGTTACGAATGTGGCTACAACGGCGAGTTTGACTGTACGAGCAAAGGTTTTACCTGTCCTAAATGTGGTAATCACGATTCGACTAAAGTGTCTGTAACTCGTCGTGTATGTGGTTACCTAGGCAGCCCTGACGCTCGTCCGTTTAACTTCGGTAAACAAGAAGAAGTTAAGCGCCGTGTTAAGCACCTATAAGTAAAGATTGAATAGCTATGAATTACCATCAGTATCATCCCATTGATGTAGTGAACGGGCCGGGGACACGTTGTACATTGTTTGTTTCTGGCTGTGTACATCAATGCCGAGGTTGCTATAACCAGTCAACTCAACGACTTGATTCTGGTCACTTATTCACGAAAGATCTACAAGATCATATCATTGCAGATCTGAATGACTCGCGAATTAAACGCAGGGGGTTGTCGCTTTCAGGTGGTGATCCATTGCATCCAGCTAATGTTGGTGATGTTCTCGAACTCGTACAAAGAGTGCGTGATGAGTGCCCAGGGAAAGATATTTGGATGTGGACTGGGTATGAACTAGATGAGTTATCACAAGAGCAACGCGAAGTCGTTAATCTAGTAGATACACTTATTGATGGTAAATTTGTTCAAGAACAAGCAGACCCAAGCCTAGAATGGCGCGGCAGTGCGAATCAAATTATTCATAGGTTTTCGGACTTTTAGTGCCTAAAAAAGGGCTTTATCTTTGACTAGGTCGTAGATGAAGCCCTTGGGTGTGAGTTCTGTTTAGCAATTATGCTTACGCGGATAACGGTTTTGGGTCTTCGATTAGATTATTGATCCATTTCTTCGAATGAATCCGCTGGCTAGTTAAGCCTATTTTGATCACTTCCTCTAATRACACGATGAGCATTACCCACTCTAGTGACCATCCCAAAACCATAGCGGTAAAATAGGCTAGGGGAATACCAATCGCCCACTGCCCAAATAAGTCTATGAAAATACTGTAGTTAATGTCACCTCCACTCTTTAGTACTCCGCCAATTCCAACCATGTTGAATACTCTAAGTATCATACCTAAAGCCATGACTAGTCCTAC
>NZ_JAKJSW010000394.1:0-2094 GCF_050337375.1 Vibrio makurazakiensis
CCATCAAGTTACATGAATAATGAAAAGCTATCAGAGTGATAGCTTTTCTTTTGACTGCTCTAAAAGGGGGTTATTTAGAAAGGTCTTCGAGCATGCCAATGAGTTCATTTTCTGTTTGAGGTTCTTTTGCTAGCTCTACCTCTGCCGATGAGCCACCTTTTAACATATAGGCCGTTGTTCCACAGTGGTCATAGTGAAACCACTTACCATTTACACATACATCTGTGTAGCATCTTGGATCTTGTTTCAATTCCATGTGAACTTCCCTTGCAACATTTGCCTAACAACTTTTAATCTAGTTGATTACAAATGGGCGCAAATTGATCTAAATCAATAGAGGGTAACTTAGGGTGGTATGCTTGAAGGAAATACAACTTAAGAAGTAGGGATATACCTAGTAGGGTTGGAGTTACTGTTGGCATTTGGTGCACTCCATATCTAGAATATAAGTCTTGATTGAAAATAAAATCCCACTTACGCTGCGGCAACCTGTTAGGTTAACGACCTGATTTTTATAAAGTGATACGTAATGACCAATATTTTTATCGTAGTTGTTCTGCTTGTCGTGTTTTTCTACTTTATCCAAAAGTATGTGATTAAGCATGACGATACAAAAGACCACGCTTACCAGAAAAAAACCAGCTTAATGACGATGCAAGAAGCGGCATTCTTCAATGCATTAAAAGCAGCTGTTGGTGAGCATGGCGCTGTCTTTTCAAAAGTGAATATGTCTAGCGTGTTAACGCCGGCTAAATCGAACAATAAGAAGAACTGGTTTGTGGCGAACAACAAAATTTCGAGAAGTTACTTTGATTTTGTTGTATGTGACCCTAGAAGCTTGGAAGTGCGTGTCGTTATCGAGTTTGATAATGGAAAGGAACTCGATAAAGGTAAGGTCGACCGTGAAAAACTACTGATTCATGTATGCAAATCTGCCGGAGTTCCACTTATTGGAACAACGGTTAAACATAGTTATCAAGTGAGTCGTCTGAAACGGTTACTCGCGGCACATATCGATTTGATTGAGCCTTCGAAAGAAATTCGGTTTTGTCGTAAATGTGGCAGCCCAATGGTTATCAAAATAGCAAACCAAGGTGACTTTAAAGGTCGACGCTTCTTCACTTGTAGTCGCCAACCAAATTGTACTTATACTGAAAACTATAACGTTGTTTTTGAAACTGAAAGTGAATAAATTCCCTGTGAATCGTCACAAGATTTTGAATTGCACCTATAGTTAAATTTAGGTGCAATTTAAATCAAGGCGACTAAATGAAGTGTCTTTTAATATTCCTCTCTATTTTTAGTTCTTTTAGTTACGCTCAATCGTCGTTTACTCTCCATCTGCCTGCTACAAGTGACAACACACACCTTTATTACCATGAACTGTTGATCCGCTCACTGGAGTTAATTGACGTTGAACTAAAAATTGAAGTCATAGGCGAACATGTGCCACAAAAACGTATGGTAAAGATGGTCGAAAAAGATCAGCTTTCACTAATGTGGTTACTTCAAACCCCAGAGCGTAATCAAAAATATGGTTACGTTGACGTGCCAATAACCAATGGGCTTATTGGGAAAAGGGTTATGCTTATTCCTCAAGGTGCTCAGTGGCGCTATAGAAACATTGAAACGTTAAGTGATTTACAAAATAGTGAACTAGTTGCTGGGCTGGGAGTGAATTGGTACGACGAGAAAGTATGGAAAGCGAATGGGCTGAATGTTTATACTCAAGATGGAGAGTGGAGGGCTCTGTACCAAAAACTGTCCGTTTCCGGTGAAGTTAACTATTTCCCAAGAGGGGTGAATGAAATCGGCAACGAAGCATTTTATAACCCTGAACTAGCCATCGAGAAAAACCTACTTCTAGTGTATGACCAGGACTACCGATWCTACCTGAGTGATAGCGCCCTAAAATATCAGCCTATGCTTAATAAAGCATTACAAGCAGCATCAAACTCGGGGTTAATTGATGAGTTGGTGAAAAAATACTGGAAAAATGACCTTGATAAATTGGATCTAGAAAATCGAGTTAGAATTGATTTAGTTACTCCTTAACTGATTAATTATAGAGAGAATAATGTGATACCTCTCATG
>NZ_JAKJSW010000395.1:0-2055 GCF_050337375.1 Vibrio makurazakiensis
ATATTGACCCTGATGTACAGGTTCAGTTTATGGAATTAGAAAATAAAGGTTTGATTAATTCTGTCTACGAAGAAGAAGCTGCACCTACAGCTTTGGTTCCTAACGTGTTTTACAGCCGTCCAATTAACGACAAGTTAACTTGGGGTATTGGCGCGTACGCAGATTTCGGTCTTGCCTCTGATTACAGCGATGAAGTAAATGGAACTGGACAATTAGGTCTAATTGCAGGCGATACAGCAGTATCAGTTATAAACATTAACAACTCTATCGCATATGAAGTGACGGAAACACTGACATTAGGTGCATCAGCAAGCATCCTTATGGCACACGCTGAAATGAATCGATACATGGTGAGTACTGAAACCCCCGCTGTCCATATGAAAGGGGATGGTATGGGCTTTAGTTATAAGTTAGGTGCGCTATATGAGTTGAATGAAAATCACCGTTTTGGAATTGGTTATACAGCAGCCGTAGATGTAGATCTTGAAGGTACTTTTAACGGTCTAGATACCATTGAAGATGGTGGTGCAGTTAGCAATGCTGATGGAGCATTGACTCTTAACCTTCCTTCAATCACCGAAATTTCAGGTTACCATCAACTAACAGATGTCGTTGCTGTTCACTACAGCTGGGTCATGATTGGTTGGAGTGCTTTCCAAGAAATTAAGGGTACGTCTGAATCATGTGGAACCGATGGTGTCTGCCTTCTCAAAGAAGAAGAGTGGAAAGATTCTAATCGTTACTCAATAGGTGCGACAGGCCAATTATCTGACGAGTGGACAGTACGTATTGGTTGGGCAAAAGATGAGACTCCAACTGACGAACATATTACAGCTTCGATTCCGGATTCTGAGCGTATTTGGATGACTGGTGGTGTGAGCTACCAAATGGATTCTCACGTATTTGATTTTGGTATCGCCTACATCAAAGGTGAGGATGGTGAAGTGATTACTGAAAATAGTGGCATCAGCGATCAATACTTCCGCACTGAAAAAAGCACAGCGATGATCTATTCAGTTCAATACGCATACAACTTCTAATTATGTTTTGCTCTGCCGTGAGCGGAGCATAATTTGAGAATTCAAAATGAAATTACATACTCTATCAAAATCTGTCTTAGTGGCTCTTTCTGCTCTTGCACTGGCAGCATGTGGCGACGACGAAGAGTCTACGTCATCAACTCTAGGCCCAGCAACGCTTGTTATTGGTACTGCAAATAACTCAACAATTGCTGATAATAAAAATATCCCAATCCCAAACGATCTGTACATCTATGAAGCCATTGATGATAGCCGAGTTACAGAACCTGAAAATTGGATATTAGATGCAGTATCTCAAACGACGCATAATTTTCTTGGTTGTGGTACTGATCTAAATGAAACTAAATGCTCTCTTTCTGAAATAGATGGTTGGTCAACGACTGCCCCATTCTCTATTCCAGTTACCGGTAATACCGCTGACATTGATGTTGCAACGCTAATTGATGGTGTAAAACTATTCAAAGAAAGTACTAATGATGGTGATAAAGCGGTAATTGGTACTCTAGAAGAAGTGACTTACCGTGAAACATTTGAAGATGTCGTTGTTGGTGAAGAAGCCTACACCGTTCGTGTAAATAAGTTTGGGGCGATTCAGGTACTACCGCTGACACCGTTGGCAGCAGAAACCACTTATGTTGTGGCTGTGACCAATGATTTAAGAACTAATGATGGTGAGACGATTCTGACTAACGGTGGTTACTCTGATTTAGTTAATCCACCAGCGGCTCCGGAAGTTGCAACCGAAGAGTCTGTATATCAACAAGCTTTTGCTACGCACCAAGTAGAGGTTGAAGCAGCGCTAAGTACAGTGTCGGTAATTAATCCTTTGTATGCGGCTAGTTTTACTACTCAGAATATTGGCTTAAATATCAGCGGTACCGGTACATTGGTAGATATTAACATAAAGACTACTGGGGTTGGGTCTAATACCGGTGATTACAAGCTAGGTGACATTACTAACCCAGGGTTAATATTGCCAGATCCAACGGTATGTGGAACAAATAATATTAAATGT
>NZ_JAKJSW010000396.1:0-2052 GCF_050337375.1 Vibrio makurazakiensis
TCCTAATAGTATTTAGTCACATAGATACAAAAAACAAACAACACAATGGCTATAAGACTCTGTAATAAAAGAGTTTATAAAGGAATAACTAATGTATAAGAAATTTGAAAGCTTCACTGAAGCTTTTCCGAAAGGAGAACCGATACAACCTCCTAGCGGTATCTTGGCATTTTGCCGGCACTACACCAAAGGCTTCGAAAAACCACTGATCATTCTCGGCCTTATGAGTATGACTATCGCCATCATTGAAGTTTCACTGTTTGGCTTTATGGGGCAGTTGGTAGATTGGCTATCAACCAGTAACCCAGAGACATTTTTTGAAGATAATAAATCGACATTAATTGGTCTCAGTATACTGCTGCTCGTGATCATGCCAGTGATGATAGGTGTGTATTCATTGCTGATTCACCAGACACTTTTGGGCAACTACCCAATGTCCATTCGCTGGTTAGCACATCGATACTTGCTAAAACAGAGTCTGTCTTTCTATCAAGATGATTTTGCTGGTCGAGTGGCGACTAAAGTAATGCAGACCTCACTTGCTGTTCGTGAAACAGTAATGAAAATGGTCGATGTTTTCATTTATGTCTGTGTTTACTTTACCGCGATGCTTGTCATATTGGCTCAAGCAGATTGGCGCCTAATGGCTCCGATGCTTATTTGGCTATTTGCCTATATTGGTATTCAGCTTTACTACGTACCAAAGTTAAAAGATGYCTCTTCTGAACAAGCAGACGCACGATCTCTAATGACTGGCAGAATAGTGGATAGCTACACAAATATCGCCACAGTTAAGCTGTTCTCTCATAGTAAGCGTGAGACTGAATACGCAGAAGAAGGAATGGAAGGCTTCCTAGATACCGTCCACCGACAAATGCGCCTTGTCACAGGTTTCAACATCTGGGTTGAGTTTGCTAACTACATATTAGTATTCAGCATTGCGGCTATTTCTATCTTTTTATGGGTGGACAATGCGATCAGCGTGGGGGCGATAGCTATCGCGATCAGCCTCGCATTACGTATCAACGGTATGTCGAAATGGATCATGTGGGAAATTGGCGGTTTGTTCGAAAATATGGGTACGGTTATTGATGGCATCAAAACTCTATCTAAACCAATTGATATCGAAGATAAACCAGACGCTAAACCTCTCGTTGTTCCACAAGGCGGTATCACATTTGATAACGTTAGCTTTAACTACGGTGAGAATAAGGGCGTAATTAATAACCTGAACTTGAACATTAAGCCAGGTGAAAAAGTTGGCCTTGTTGGGCGTTCTGGCGCAGGTAAATCAACCCTAGTGAATCTATTATTGCGCTTTCATGATGTTGAAGGAGGCGAAATTAGAATTGATGACCAAGTGATATCTGATGTCACCCAGGACTCATTGCGTAGCAATATTGGTATGGTGACTCAAGATACTTCTTTGCTACATCGTTCTATTRAAGACAATATCCTTTATGGCAAACCGGATGCCAGTGATGAACAACTTTATGCTGCGACCAAACAAGCGCATGCTCATGAGTTTGTAGAAACACTGACTGACCCGTTCGGCAATGTGGGTTATGACGCGCAAGTAGGCGAACGTGGTGTTAAACTCTCAGGTGGCCAACGCCAACGAATAGCAATTTCACGAGTACTACTGAAAAATGCTCCATTACTCGTGTTAGATGAAGCAACTTCTGCCCTGGATTCTGAGGTTGAAGCAGCTATTCAAGAAAGCTTAATTGAATTGATGGAAGGAAAGACGGTTATTGCCATCGCGCACCGTCTGTCAACGATAGCAGCCATGGATCGCTTAATCGTTCTCGACAAAGGCAATATTGTTGAACAAGGAAGTCATCAAGAGCTAATCAACCAAAAAGGCATCTACGCTCAACTTTGGGCTCACCAGACGGGCGGGTTTATTGGAGAAGACTTAGAACAAGACAAATCTGCTTAACTTATTTAATAACAAATGTTAACCGATGATCAAAAATTAATCGGTACAGTTCACATAAGTTAAACAACCTTATATAGATTATCATACTATAAATATAGTATGTGTATCAG
>NZ_JAKJSW010000397.1:0-2035 GCF_050337375.1 Vibrio makurazakiensis
CTATAGATTTGATAAACAAAGTGGGGTTGAGAGAAGCTACGACAATGAGATCATCGTAGCCTCAGTATAGGGAGAGTTAGTCTTTTAAATGGCCTTTCACATCAAACTCAATCTTATCTGCACCAGTAAATACCTGGAACCTGAGTCCTTTGGCGCGAGCAATTGTCGTGATACCAAACTTTTGCGCTAAGTCTAAGCCCATCTGCGTAACGCCTGAACGAGACAATAGAACAGGGATACCCATTTGAGCGACTTTAATAACCATCTCTGAAGTGAGTCGACCTGTTGTGTAGAAGATTTTATCTTCGCCAGTCTCACCATTGAGCCACATTTCACCAGCAAGTGTATCAACGGCGTTGTGGCGACCTACGTCTTCAACAAACGAAAGCACTTGGTCGTCTTTACACACGGCACACCCATGAACTGCCCCAGCTTTTTTGTAGGTATCGTTGTAATGAGTTAATGCTTCAAGCGCGGTGTAGATTTCGGATTGCTTGAGTTTAGTTTGCGGAACTTGATAGTCTTCAAGTTGCTTCATGACATTGCCGTACATGGTGCCTTGACCACAGCCAGAAGTGACCGTTTTCTTTTTTAAAGCGGCGTCTAGGTGTTGAGTATCTTCATTGGTGACGACTGCTGCACTGTGTGTTTCCCAGTCAATGATAATGGATTCAATGGCCTCAGGATCAGAAAGAAAGCTTTGATTCTTTAGATAGCCAAGGACAAGCGATTCAGGGCGAGAACCTAACGTCATCAAGGTGACGATTTCTTTCCAGTTCAGCATCACAGTTAAAGGGCGTTCGCAGGCTATTTGTTTCGTCATTTTCTCCCCATATTCATCGCAGACTTCGACTTCCATCGTTTGAAATGGGTTTTCACTGGTTTTAATAATATTGGGTTTAGCCACGTGCATTGTCCTTGCTTTCTTATAATACCTGAGTCGCGCCGAACACTGAGTTCGACTTAATAGTATGAGAACCATCAGGATTAGGGTGGATTGTAATAGAGAACTCGTAGATACAAAGCAATTCTCGTTCCATCGAGTGTACTAAGCTCCGAAATTATTTTGATGACGCTTTTTAGTGCGGCTTAATCTGGCTTGGAACTTGCTTTGTACCATTATCAGAGTTTAACTCAGTCTATAGAACGCTAACTATGAGGGATGTAATGAGTATCTCAAATTCAGACGTAGAGAACATTGCAGCACTAGAGAAAAATGAAACTGAATGGCCAATCGACTGCTTACTGGTCGCTCAAGATATAGCATCAGGTCGCTGGACAACCACTCAATGGCATTTGTCGGGGTTCGACTTGTCAGCACGTCAGTCCAATACCGCTTTATTAGAACTCCATAGAGATGAGCGTACCGACTATCGGTTTAATTTAAGCTCTCAGAACCCTAAGCTATTTGTTGTGCTAGAAAACCTAGACTGCGATGAAGAGCCTAATATTGTYTCTCTGACAGCCTCACAAAGCATAGCAGGCAACTTTATGGACGGTGACTACTTAGTACTCTCTTATGATATGCCATTACCCGTTCAAGCTTGGATGGAAGCATTCATTGGCCGTAACGGTGAATTAATTGAGCAACGTAGGAAAAAGCGTAAAGGTGCGGGGCGCTCAAGTGGCAAGTAGCTTCTTATCTCGATGGTCTAAGAGAAAATTAGAACAAGACCAAGGTGTTGATTCTACGGATAAAATTGATTCAATAAAATCAGAATCAGCTCTTAAGGAAACCTCTGGCTTAGAAGTCTCTAACTCAGAACTTACTCGCTCTAAAAGTGATGCTGTAACTCCTGATGAGTTAGATTCTTCTCATCAAGCCGATACACCGCAAGTTGAACCAAAACCAGTAGATTCAAATCAGCTTGAAGCTTCGACAGATGACGAAGAACTTTCTGTTGCTTCTTTACTCGCAACTGGTGCTGAAAAAGCGGTAAAAAAAGCAGCGTTACGAAAGCTGTTTTTAAGCGGAGAGTTCAGTGAAGTGGACGCTTTGAACGATTATGACCATGATTATTCAGCGGTTAAGTCC
>NZ_JAKJSW010000398.1:0-2023 GCF_050337375.1 Vibrio makurazakiensis
ACTCTTTACTGATGATACTCTTCGATATAGTCGATCAACAACTGAATATCGACTGGAATAATAGAAGAAGGATCTTGCCCTTTACGCACTAAACCTTGATCGATCAACTCATGAATAATGCGCGTATATGCACGTTCCGTACAACCAAATCTCTGCGCTTCTTGGTACATAAAACTATGATTTACCGAGCGATCGCTCGATGTATAACGGCTCACAATATCTTTGATGATATTGAACTTTAAGGGATACAAAGAGCGTTCAATTGCCGTATTCATCGACGTTTGGTACATATTCGACATTCTATGACTCATCCAAAATGCGATTGTACCTTCTTGGATCAAGATTTCAGAAAAACGGTCTTTAGGAATGACGACTAACTCAATTTCTGCTGTTGCGACCACATCAAAAGAACAGGGTCTACCAGAGAAGAATTCAACTTCACCAAAAAAGTTATCTTCTAAACTGTAGTCACCCAAACTTAATGTCTTACCATTTTGAGCGGTATGAAGAACAACGAACTGTGCATTACGGGACCAATAGACTTCGGTAATGTCGGAATGCTGCCTCGCAATGTAGTCCCCTTTTTGCAAAGTGATGGTGCGCAAGTTTTCGTTTTCAATCAACTGTCGAAACTTTTCTTGCCCTTCTCTTAAAATTTCAGCCTTATTCATACAATGTTTTTATACCAAACTTATCATTTTTTAAATCAAGTGCTTAAATACCTGACAATTGTCGTGTGCTTTAATCTAAGTACTTGGTTAGACTAACCACCATAACAAAGAAGAGCAAAGGCTCTCTAATATAAACGTGTATTCAATGCTCGTAATTCACGACTGAATACCGTAATGACCCAAATTATACATTGTAAAGAGAACAGTTATGAATTACTTCGACCTACCAAAGATAGATCTTCACTGCCACCTAGACGGCAGCCTAAGACCACAAACCGTGCTTGATCTAGCTAACCTACAAAACATAACTCTTCCTAGCAACGATGTAGATGAAATCAAAGAATTGATGGTTGCACCAGAAACTTGTACAGATTTACCAGAGTACCTTGCACGTTTTGACCTACCAATCTCTGTAATGCAGACGGCAGATAGCCTTGAGCGTACTTCTTTCGAATTGTTTGAAGATGCAGCACAAGAAAACGTTAAGTACCTTGAAGTTCGCTTTGGTCCTCAGTTACACGTTCAGCAAGGGCTAACTTACGCTCAGATTATTGGTAGTGTTGTAAAAGGCATGAAGCGAGCGGAAGAAAAGTACGACATTAAAGGTAACTACATTCTGTCGATGGTTAAGTTCATGCCTTCTGACACGATTAAAGAAGTGGTAGACGCTGGTGAGCAGTACCTAAACAAAGGTGTTGCTGCAATTGATCTAGCAGGAAGCGAATTGGATGGATTCTGTAAGGACTACGTTTCTTACATTGATTATGCACGCGCTAAAGGCTACCGAGTGACAATTCACGCTGGTGAGCAAGGTAATGGTCAAAACGTTTATGACGCTATCGAAATGCTTGGTGCTGAGCGTATCGGCCACGGCGTTGCGATTAATGACCACGAAGCCGCTTACAACAAAGTTAAGCAAGACGTTGTAGCCCTAGAAACTTGTCCAAGTAGTAATGTTCAAACTAAAGCGGTAAACGAGCTATCTCTGCACCCGTTCAAAGAGTTTTATAACGATGAGCTTCAAGTTACCATCAACACGGACAACCGCACTGTTTCAAACACAACAATGACGAAAGAAGTCCAAAAAGTGATGGAGACGTTTAAATTAAACCTTGAAGACTACCGTCGTATTTACCAGATGACCGTTGGCCAAACTTTTGCAACTGATGAAGTGAAGCAAGAGTTACTGAAACACAGCCAATCAATTTAACTTATACTCATTAGCCTAATACGAAGTGCCGATTAGTCGGCACTTCACTTTTTCATCAACGTCCACCCCGTTGACCAAAAAAATTCAACTATTGCGTAGTTTTGGATCATCACTACGATACTCTACGAATTCTACTTCAAAG
>NZ_JAKJSW010000399.1:0-2022 GCF_050337375.1 Vibrio makurazakiensis
GAATAAGTGTGACGATATGACGTTAGGAGAAAGGAAGTGTAGATATTTGGGCTAACAGGGTAAGACATAGCCAGCGAAATAAGGGTTATGATATTCACAAATAGGCGCTTGTTAGCGCCTACACGTTATCAAACTTAGGTCATCAAATTCGAATCAATTAATTAATTATCGAAGCTCGTTTAGTCATCGGCTCCGCATTTTGCGCACGCGTCGTACGTTCTCTCGCCTTCGCTAATCACAACATAACTATCGACACAGTTTTCACACAGAGCAAGCTTAGGGTATGCGTCTTTCTGTTTCTTAGCGTTAATGTTGCCTTCGGTTGTGTAATATTTTCGCACTTTGATCGTCTCGATTAAACAAGGTTAAGCATCGATTATATCGACCATTTCCCTACATTGCTCTAAGAGAAATAATCTGCAGCATAACTTGCAAACTTAGTTGTCATCAATGAAAGCGCTTTTCTTGTTACTGTAACGACCTAAGTAGAGAAATAGGATAACTATGGTTCATATATCTCAAGTTTTGCCGCTGATAAATAAGCACCTTAAAGAACTTAAGCCACAAGAAGCCGTTCAATTCAAAACGTATAAAAAAGATCGTGGCTTCATTATTTATTGCCTCAACTCTTCTCAATTTCAAATTGTTGAAAATGGCTTCTGTAACGCTTCGACGGTTCTAGACAGCGCAAAGATACTAAAAAGTGCAAAGAAAGTACTCAAACGGGAGTTTCCCAGAAGCAACAAGGTCTGGGTCGAATACTTCCAGAACCTCGAATCACCGTTTGATATAAAAGCGACCCACTCTATGCAAATGTCTCTGTTTTAATGCCTAAACTGTTCTTGAGTCGCTAATTACCTAGTGACTGAATGTTTGCCTAGTAACAGTGCCCCATTTTGGATCTTGATAACTGTCTTCCTCAAAGTTCCCCGATGTATACTCAGATAGGACATCTCTCCAGAATCGAACAGCGTGATCGGCACCAGCTACTTGTTTAATTTCCCAGCGGCCTTCTAACATCTTAAAGATTTCTGTAATGAACCGTTTACCTGCTTTATTCTTTCGAAAATAAGGTACTACGTAGAAATCACAGACCTCGTAACAGCTATTACCTTCATCAGCAATGGCGGTATGCCCAGCAGGAACGTCATCAATAAACAAAAGGTAACCCGTCRCATTCCCATCAATTTCAGTATCAAGCGGAAATACACCATTTTCATCCGGTTTTTTCTGCATGATTTTGGAGAATTCAGCTTCATAAGCCTGTGCTAAGTTTTTATATATATGCTCGTTATGGCTATCGACTCGAACTATTTTCATTGAATACCTCTAATTAGAATTCGTTTGATCATTGAAAGACGTTGTCGCTACAATGCCATAGAATCACCAACGATATTACATATATTCGCGACTTTCGGTTCGCTCAGTAAACGTAACTTTAAACTCAGTAACGGAGCTCATTAACTCACTATGTGGCGGCTGAACCATATAGCGATCACGTATAATTTTGAATGCGTCGTCCATTTGCCTCTGATCTCTAAAATTGACGGCCATGTGATAATTGGGCATCTCTTCAAAGTTACCTTGGTTTGCTACTTTGTGTACTGCTGCAGATTCGATCAACTTGTCATTAAGCAGCAACTCTGCAAACTCATGCGTTAGCCGCAATACACGGTATTCATCAACCCCATCTTTCACTGTATAAAACACATTGTATGTTTTCATTTTACGTCCTTATAGTTTGGTTGTATTGCTTGCTAGCCCTTACTTCTACTAGGGTTACACTAGCCCGATAATCAACACTGAAACCAAAATACCACTGATAAAACTTGGTGGATGGAAAGGACGTTTATTGCCTTTATAATATTCTCTCGCTAAATCTTCTTGATAGCTTTTAATCGCAAGTTCCTTTACGTAATTGTTTTGCATGGCAGATCTCCTTGTTTATTTCGAACTCACCTTAAAACCTCACGTTAGGTTGAGGTCAAACGTTATTTGATCATTTATCCGCCAAAATAGAGG
>NZ_JAKJSW010000400.1:0-1987 GCF_050337375.1 Vibrio makurazakiensis
GTTTAACAATATGTTTTTTGTATTTTAGGTGTGGTCTATTATACTTTGCCTTGTAGAACCAGTGATAATTTGCCATTGCAGTGTAAGCATCGGAAACTCCTTTCTGCCTCATTTTTATAATTTTTGTTGCAACAAAAACATTATCACATAAGTTGTTAAACACTCTGGTCCAATCGACAACGTAACCTAGCCTGTCAAACTCCTTACTCCATACCTCATAATTAATTTGCATCTGGCCTAGGTCATGTGTTCCATCATTATTGGTACTAAACTCACCAGTCTTTCCAGCTTCTTGCTGGGCTATTGTCCATATATAGTCTGGATGAACCTCGAAATATCGAGCGGCAGTCAATACGCATAGGCCTAACTCGTTTCCGATCTTTGTTTGATGAATATAATATGCCGAGTCAACTTGATTAATTGCGTTGTCAATTGGAAGTTCCATTTCTATTTTATAGCCATACCTTTCTAATCACACAAACCTAAAGCAATTTGGGTAATTCAAGTTAGTTTTACACAAGGTGTATGTGACTCACCATAATCCCAATTAATCTATCCGATCATTTGTGTCAACTGAAATATTGAGAAGTAAATAATCATCGTCAATGAGGCTAATATTGCTAACATTGCAGTGTTAATATTCGCGCTCATACTTTTAAAAAAAACATCTAGGCGCTTTTCATTACGAGATGAAATCTTAGCTATATTTACTCCCATATTCCCTCGATCTAGAAATATAGCCACATCAGCCATCGTCTCTAGATCAAACAGCCCTACATCAATAATCTGATGAGAAGGTTGACCCTTACGAATATTTTCTGACATTCGTCTTGTCTTCGCTTTAAGCCAACCACCGCTATTCCCCTCGATAATTTTAATCGATTCAACTAAGGACACACCCGAGTTCAGTAGTACCGAGAGCGATTGAAGGAAGTACACTGCACATATTTTTTTATGCAAAGAAAAAGGTGGCACTCGATCTAAGCTCATCCGTACACTAGAACTAGATTTCACACAAAAATGTCGAATAAATATAACGAAGGCTACAATAAAGATTAATAATGCAATACTGCCTTCAGAAAGCAAAAACTGTCCTAGGCTATAAACAAACTTTGACATTGAGGGCCAAGTGTTAAATTCAATTGCATCCTCAAAAACCGGAAATACCTTGATAGTAAAAAAGATAATCACCCCAACGGCAACCGCGATAGATCCAACTGGTTTAAGTATTGCGGAAAGGATTTGGTCTCTAATTTTTTGCTTTAATTGTGCAGTTTCTATTAATGCTTTAAATGCCGATAAAAGTTGCCCTGTTTTCTCAGCAACCGCTAGGATAATTAGTTCATTCTGCGGAACATAACCGTCAAACACTTTTTCAAGTTTGCTGCCTTTTTTAAAGTTCTCTGCCCATTTTTCATAAACTTTAGCCTTGCGTTTATTGTTGGTCTGCAAAGCAATTTTGTGCATTTGCTGAATCGCTAAGAATAATGAAATACCTTCTTCTAGCATTGAAGCTGACTTTTCATAAAAGGCAATACGATCCTGTACACTCAACCTTATTTGAGGTCGGCTAAATTGAAAGGGAAAACGGCGTTCTTTTTTTGTCACTTCCATGTTGCAACCTCTATTCTATAAAACCGAATTTTGACTCAAATTCTAATGGGCATAATAGGCCGATGATTAGGAGTTCCGTTGCTTTATCACGCAACGATTTACCAAGTGCTACGTCATCATCATGAGAAGAGCGCCAAGCGTTAAAAAGCTCTAAAGAGTCTTCTTTTTGAAGGGCATTGAGAACGTTATCACCAACCGAGAGCATCTCAGCAATAACGCGACGCCCGGTGTTGCCAGTTTGCCCGCAGTGCTCACACCCGTCCGGACTCGTAAATCGAATACCTGCTCTAGCATTACTATTAAGAATTTTCGAAGCTTGAATTCTAGAAATAGTGTCTATATTTCCATTTTTACTTACCATAGAGTGCAAAGG
>NZ_JAKJSW010000056.1:0-22690 GCF_050337375.1 Vibrio makurazakiensis
ATCGGGATTTCCATTGCCGGAGCGATTTGACCTAGTTTTAGGCTTCGACCAATCACTTTGAAACCAAACCACGCCACTGTACAGCTGAAAGCTAGGTAAATAAGATCAGAGAGAATCAAAGCGTAGTGGGTTAAGTTGCCAGGTAGTTTGTCGATGAACAGACGGATGCGAATATGTCGATCATCACGAATGCAGTAGCTGATGCTCAAATACATAGCCCAAACGAAAAGGTAGCGAGCGAGTTCTTCTGCCCAAGCGATTGAGGCGTCGAAGAGACGTAATGCTATCTGTAAGCACAACAAAGCGGTCATCAGCGAGATAGAAAGTACGATAAGTGTTGGTTCGAAGTATCGGTCGAACAGGCGAAACCATTTCATACATAACTCCAAAGAGTGTTGAAAAGGGTATTGAATACCAATGAATGAACAGCATCTCAGGCTTTAAGGCTACATATTTATAAAGCTATTTTAAAAGCTTGCTCTTAAAGCCTGAGTCAATAACGGTCATCCCATGAAGGGTTAACAGTCGTGATGGCGAATTAGAGTTGCTCTATTTCTGTGATCACGCTGTCGAAGAGTTCTTCACCTGTTTTGCTACGCAGTTCTTGATAAACCGCAGCGTTCATTTTTTCTTTCATCTGAGCACGAACGTCGGTTGGCACTACATTTACTGTCATACCTTTTGCTTCAAGATCTTTAATGACTTCTTGGTTCTGTTTAGCTGCGAGGTCGCGTTGTACAGCGATGGTTTCTTGGCTTACTTTGTTGATAAGAGCTTGTTGGTCGCTTGGTAGAGAGTCCCAGAACTCCTTATTCATGAACAGTACATAGTTGGTGTAAATATGGTTAGTTAGCGATAGGTACTCTTGTGCTTCGTAAAAACGCTCGGCATAAATGGAGTAAACCGCACTTTCTTGCGAATTGWTTAAGCCTTGTTGTAGTGAAGTGAAGATCTCGCCCCAAGAGAGTGGTGTAGGTGCTGTACCTACCGATTTCCACGCACTGATTTGTGTTGGATTAGACGCTGAACGAATCTTTAAGTTATTCAAGTCTTCAATGCTGTTAATAGGCTGCTTGTTGTTGGTGATGCTACGAAAGCCAACTTCCATGAAACCTAAGCCATGAAAGCCTTTTGACTCCATTGACGTAAGCAGTGGTTTGCCGATCTTGTCGCTATCGAGTGCTTTATGAGCTTGTGCTTCATCTTCAAAAAGATAAAACACATCAAGCACGTTAAACTCAGGTACGTAAGGTGAAAGTAGCACTGAAGCACCGAACGTCATTTGTAAGTTACCTTGTTGAACAAGTTCTGTCGTTTCTCTTACATCGCCCAGTTGACGAGCTGGGTAGATTTCTACTTCAAGTTCGCCGTTAGAGCGAGATTCTAGCTCTTTTTCAAAGTGCAGCATTGCTTTGTGAACGGGTGAAGTTTCTTGGCTATCATGAGCAAGACGAATTACGTTACTTGCAAAAGTATTCATACTTGATAGCGTCAAGCCGAGGGCCGTGATTGTGGTAAAGATTGTGCGTTTCATTGTTCTTCCTTGTTCATCACATGACTTTTATGTGCATTCATTTGAGTCATGTTGCTCAGTGGGTTATTTGTCCGCACTTCATATCCTAATTTTGCATACGAATCCAAAATATAAACACAAGCCTAACAAGTCAATAACAATTGATGCGATTTGATAGCAAAGTTTAAAATCAACAGGTGAATTTTTAGACGAGATCACAGAAAGAAGCCCTAATATCAAATTAGGGCTTTTAGTCTAAATTCACAGAGATTAAAACGGTTGGTTTAGAGCGATGTTGTCTATAGGTAACGAACAGCTTTATGGGTAA
The DNA here is from genome assembly GCF_050337375.1 of Vibrio makurazakiensis. Lineage (NCBI taxonomy): Bacteria > Pseudomonadati > Pseudomonadota > Gammaproteobacteria > Vibrionales > Vibrionaceae > Vibrio > Vibrio makurazakiensis. Next base: position 1,842 of record NZ_JAKJSW010000056.1, read on the forward strand.
ATAGCAGTACTTCCGCGCTCTATAATGGTTCCGGGTTCGAGTAGGTATTCGCCTTTAGCGTCAACATTTTCGTTAATCCGTTGCATCAAGTCTTCTACTGCGCTTTGCACTATTTTATCGATAGGCTGGGCTATGGTTGTGAGGTCGTAGCTTGGCCATGATGCCATTGGGATATCATCGACGCCCATGACAGCAAAGTCTTGAGGGATTTTACAACAAAGCTTTCTCAGACCATCCATGACGCCCATTGCAAGGACATCATTGGCACAGAACACGGCGTCAGGTTTTGAGGTGTGCTCCATCAATTCTTTGGCTGCTTCTAATCCCGCTTCAAAATTGTATTTTGCATTAATGTAGATAGGTGAAGCCGCACCACGGGCTTTGGCTGCTTCAGAGAAGCCTAACCAACGCTTATCACTGGTCATTGAACCTGCATCGCCACTCACGTAAGCCAACTGTTTATATCCTTTGTCGAGTAAATAATCAGCAGCTTGCGTGCCAGCTTTTTGGTTATCTAAGCCAGCGCTATTCGCGTTGATACCTTCGGTATAACGGTTAATTAGGCTCAAGTGAACACCAAATTTTTCACACTGTGCAAACGCACGCGAAGTGAGACGGCTGGTGGCGATAATCAAACCATCAACTTGGTATTCAATCGCACGCGAGATGGCAAGATCTAAGTCATCTTTGTCGATAGGGCAAAGTACAACTTGACCGCCACGCTTTTGAATTTCCATCGCGAGCGCGCGCGATTGCAAGTCGTACATTGGGTTTGATTCGCAATCGAGCGCAATAGCCACTAGCCCAGAACGGTTAGAAATAAGACTTCGAGCAATCGCATTTGGCGTGTAGCCAAGCTTGGTTGCGGCATCCATCACCATTTTACGTTTTTTCTCGCTAATACTCGCCGTAGGGCTAAATGCCCTAGAAACGGTAGACTGAGAAACGCCGAGCATTCTGGCAACATCAATAGAGGTAACTTTCGCTTTTATGGTGAATCTCCTTATATCGCGATAAATCCAATCGCAACGCCATACACAATGAGCTGAGTTTAATAATTACAATACGTGTAACATTTGAAATCACAAAGAAAATTTATGAATTCATGACGCTTTGCTCATTTCGAAAGCCATCAATGATCATTTTGTGTTCAGAACCGACACAAAAGAAACTGACACCAAGCTCTTTCCAGTTGCGGGCAGCTTGAGCATTGGCAACAAACATACCTACAGGCTTGTTAACTTGTTGAGCTGCTTTGATTATTTTTATGCTTGCTTCACGCACACATTCGGCATTCACATTTTCTGCACCGTAAGATACCGCTAAGTCTACTTGGCCGATAAACAGCGCATCAATACCTTCAACTTTTGCTATCGATTCAGCATTCACCACACCTTCTGGATCTTCAATTTGCGCAATCACTACCGTAGTGTTTTTACTGTCTTCGAGATGGTTTCCCATTGGTTTTGTTGCGTACTTAGCTGCGCGACTTGAGCCAGCGTATCCTCGGCCGCCTTCGCCGTAATGGGACATCTTCACCAGTTTTTCGGCTTGCTCGGCGCTGCACACGTGTGGGATCTGAATCCCCGTCGCGCCACAATCTAAAGCATTCAATATGGTCGATGGTTGGCTATCTTGAACTCGAACTATGCAAGGAAGCTGATTGGCACGAGCTGCGAGAATACAGCTATCCAACGTCGATCTATCGAAAGGTGCATGTTCTGCATCCAAAACAATGAAAGGAAGCTCTGCTAATGCCAGCACTTCGATGATGTGTGGATGGGGTGTTTTGACAAATGTACCGAGCAGATCTGCGTTGTTAAGTGTGTTCTTAAAGTTATCCATTAATTTTTATTCTCCATTGCAAAGGTATGCAAAACTTAACATGTGTTGATGTAAAAAAAGAGTAAAAACAATGTGATCAATGCAACATTAATTGATTGTTTTTTAAACTCACGGCGCTATTAGATGACTGTTTTATATGTGTAACTCTAATTTAAACAATGACTTGTATGTCTATATTTGAGTTTGGATAGTTATTTGCCAAGTGTTAATAAAATGTTTATGTTTACTTTGCATTCGTATCCAAAACCATACAAACCTAAAAATAAACTCTGTAGAAACTAATAATCAGCAAACACTAGGCATACGCCACAAGGAGAATTACGCATGGCTCGCATTCTAAAACACGGCATCACTGAAGAAGCATCAGCATCTAACAACGCGCAAGTACGTCAAACGGTTGAGAACATTCTTTCTGACATTGAAAAGAAAGGTGACAGCGCGGTACGTGAGCTTTCAGAAAAATTTGATAATTGGTCTCCGGAGCAATTTCGTTTAACAGATGAGCAAATTCAGGCATGTGTGGACGCATTGGACGAATCAACCAAGCACGATATTGAATTTGCACAAACACAAGTTCGCAACTTCGCGCAGATCCAACGTGACTCAATGCACGACGTAGAAGTTGAAACTATGCCAGGTGTGGTACTTGGGCATAAAAACGTGCCAGTCAACAGTGTTGGCTGCTACATCCCAGGTGGTAAATACCCATTGGTAGCTTCGGCGCACATGAGTGTGCTTACTGCAAAAGTTGCCGGCGTAAAACGTGTTATTGCTTGTGCTCCTCCTTTTAATGGTCAGCCAAACGTCGCGATTGTTGCGGCAATGGCGATGGCTGGCGCTGATGAAATTTACTGTTTTGGTGGTGTTCAAGCGGTTGGCGCGATGGCGCTTGGTACCGAAACGATTGCTCCGGTAGATATGATCGTTGGCCCTGGTAATGCTTTTGTAGCAGAAGCTAAACGCCAACTGTTCGGTCGTGTTGGCATTGACTTGTTTGCTGGTCCAACAGAAACATTGGTCATTGCTGATGAAGAGGGTTGTGACCCTGAATTGGCTGCCGCAGATCTACTTGGTCAGGCTGAACACGGTTATAACTCCCCAGCGATTCTACTAACCAATAGTGAAACTTTTGCTAAAGAGACGGTAAAAGAAATTGAGCGTCAGTTGACTATTCTTCCTACCGCAGAAATCGCTGGTAAAGCTTGGGAAAATTATGGACAAGTTATCGTGTGTGACAGCTACGAAGAGATGGTTGAAGTTGCTGACGACATCGCTTCTGAGCACGTGCAAGTGATGACAAAAGATCCGAAGTACTTCCTAGATAACATGACGAACTACGGTGCACTGTTCTTAGGCCGTGAGACAAACGTGTCTTACGGTGACAAATGTATCGGTACTAACCATACACTTCCGACAAACAAAGCGGCGCGTTACACCGGTGGCCTATGGGTCGGTAAATTCATTAAAACATGTACTTACCAGCGAGTGACTGAATCAGCATCGCTGAAAGTCGGGGAGTATTGTTCTCGATTATGTGCACTAGAAGGTTTCGCTGGCCATAAAGAGCAAGCTGACATTCGTGTTCGTCGTTACAAAGAAAAATTGGTAGAGGCATAACATGACAAAACTCGCCTTAGTTACAGGCGGCAGTGGCGGTATTGGTGCCGCCATATGTCACAAACTTGCGCAGTCTGGATACCGCGTTGTGTTCACCTACAACAGCAACGGAACTGCTGCTCAACAGATCTTAGATAGCATGGAAGGGTCTGGTCACGCTATGTATCAACTGAATGTTGAAGATAGCTCTGCGATTAGCGCGTTAGCGGAACAAGTTAAAGAGTCTTCAGCTTCATTAGACTTATTGGTGAACTGCGCTGGTATGACAAAGTTTGTCGCACACAGCGATTTAGAGTCTCTCAATGATGAATTGATAGACAAGATCTTCCGTGTAAACGTTCGTGCTCCATTTGCAATGGTTCGTGCGTTTGAACCTTCACTTCGTAGTGCTAAAGGCTGCGTGGTGAACATTACTTCGATTGCTGCACAAACGGCAATGGGCAGTAACGTGGCTTATTGCGCGAGCAAGTCTGCTGTCGAGAATATGACTCGATCTCTAGGCCGAGCTTTGTCTCCAGATATCCGAGTGCTCGCTGTCGCTCCAGGCCTTGTGGATACCGAGTTTGTCAAAGGGCTAGATGATGAATGGCGTAACGCGCAAGAGCAGTCAACACCGCTAAAACGTTTGGCGAGTGACCAAGAGGTTGCCAATGCCGTTTATGCCGCTGCGGAACTACTGACATTTTCAACCGGTAATACAATCGCAGTCGATGGTGGAAGACCATTAGGTAATTAATGTAACGCTGCGGCTAGTGGCTTACGCACTTAACATCGCGCTTTGGGGTATTTAACTAAAGCGTTAGGTTAAGTAAGAAGGAATTTAGAATGACCCTACAAAATCAAATTAATAATAATCTCGTGCGCTACATGGAGTTGATTCCCGGTACCAGTGCGTTCATCGATGCGCGTACTCCGGGAAGCGATCTAAAAGACAACTTCTGTATCATTGGGGCTGGTGTTGCGGAAAGCAGCCGTCAACATGTCCATATTCGTGAAACTGCAGGCTTTAATATTGGTGCTGCCGGTCAGCCACCGGGAATCAAGAACTCGCTGCATTCACATCATACCGCCGAACTGTTCGTGGTCTTCAAAGGTCAATTTAGATTCTATTGGGGTAACGAAGGTGAGCACGAAGCCGTGTTGTCGCATGGTGATGTAATTTCTATTCCTACCAACCTTTTCAGAGGCTTTGAAGTGGTAGGGCGCGATTACGGCTTTATGTATTCAGTGTTGGGTGGCGATAACTCTGGTGGTGGCGTAGTTTGGCACCCAAGCGTGATTACAGATAGTCAGGGCTACGGCTTATACCTAAAAGCAGACGGCACACTGGTTGATACCATTGATGGTGATGCGGTGCCAAATGAATCAGAGTTGATGCCACTGCTAACGGAAGAAGAGTTGAGTAAATTTGATACTTACACTGCTGAACAGATGATGCCTTTTGTTGCTTTGAAAAAGGATTACCGAGAAATTACAGGTGACTTTGACAAGCCTGGCGTTAAGCAGTTTGCATTAACAGGGCACCCATCTGCGAGCTACGATTTCCAAGTTAAAAGCGTTGATGACGTGAGTATCATGGCGTATGAATTGACTGAAGGCGCGAGTATCCCAGTACATCAGCGAAGTGAAAAGCAGGTGTTGATTAACTTTGAAGGCGATACCTTGCTTAACTTAGTTCAGGATGGTGAGCAAGCGCAGTTGGTATTAACTACAGGGGATGTATTCAGCGTGCCAGATGGTGCGTCGTATAGCCTACAAAACCTGCGAGGCACTAGCTTTACTTACGTCGTTCTTGGTTCTGATCAACCACAAAATTTGCAGGATAATTAATCATGAAACCAGAAATACCACTGTTATGGTTACCTGGTTTGCTGTGTGATGAAACATTGTTCCAAGACGTTAATAAAGAGCTGCCCAATTGGGTGGCTCCTTTTACTTGTGAATTAGGAACAGAAACATCTATGCAAGCCTTGGCGAGTAAAGTCCTAGATAGTGCCCCTGAAAGTTTCGTTCTCGGTGGCTTGTCTATGGGGGGAATCCTCGCGTTTGAAGTCTTTAGGCAAGCTCCTGAGCGAGTGAAAGGCTTAATATTAATGGATACCAATGCTGCTGATGAAAAGCCTGAGGTTTCTGAAAAACGAAACGCGTTGGTCGATAAGGCAAAAGCAGGGAAGTTTGAGTCGATAACTCCTGATATCTTGATGCCACTTCTTATTCACCCTAACCAGTTAGAGAACCTAGAGCTGACTCAAAAAATTACGCAAATGGCGAACAATATTGGTGTGGAAAGGTTTGAGGCTCACGCTCAAGCATTAGCGACTCGCCCTGATGCTAGGCCGTTGCTTGCCGATATTCAGGTTCCTACGTTGATCATCACAGGTAAAGATGATCTGTTGTGTCCAATTGACAACCACCTCTTAATGGCAAAGCACATCAAACAGGTTTCACTTCATGTCATTCCTGACTGTGGGCATTTGTCGACAATGGAGCAGCCTAAAATCGTATCTAAACATATACATAACTGGTTAGGAGTAGGCATAACTGAAGACTGATGGATTATGCTATACCTGTGCTGGTTTAGAATGAAATGTTGGCTGGTTATGGATTAATTAAGGCAAGGCGAGGTAGCCTTGCCTTTTATGTGTTACTCACCTAATGTCGCCACATTTAATACATATCCACGATTTGACCTGCAATGTTATGCGAACTTATGGTTAGCTTGAGCTCCCCCTCCTTTAATTCTTTTTTACTGGTCGCATATACATAACTTCAAATTTTTCTCTTAGTTCATGTTAAATAGGAAAATTCTATATTTTGTCGGTTAGTCATCTAATTAACCGATAACTTATTGTTATTAAAGGGTAGAATAGGAGTCATTAAATGCAGCGAGATACTAGATAGAAAACGTCTAGATTTAAATGCAGAATTTTTCTGTCTAATAGCTGTTAGCCATCGGAAGGAAGAATATGCATCAAAGAGTGCTAGTCAAGAAAGCATCAAAATTCAAAGTGATCTTAAATAATGGATTCTTCCTGTCACTCTATGCAGTGTGCGTTACTTGGGCGGCAAACTTACTCGTAGATGGAAAGTTCGCTTATGGTTATGTGGTTCTTTCATTGCTTTGTTTAGCTGTCGCGTCTTTTCTGTGTTACGAGAATGTCCGTCGAGTTACATGTTCAGACTACGAACTAAACGATCTAGGAATTAAATCTGGTCAAGTTAAAAACAAAGAATATGGTGACATCGTTCCTTGGAGTTATATTAAGACGATCGAAATAAAAAAATACAATCGCTCAAATAGGTACTACATAGAAATCACGCTTAATAAACCATTAAAAATGAGGTTCATGTTCGGTTTTGCATATGAATCAGATTTTATTTTCAGTACAGTAGCACAGCAACAATCGACACATTATTTATATGAAGAGCTTTTATTCTTCAAACAGCAAGTTGAGACATCAAATGGCTAACAAATTGTTCAACTGGATTCCAAAACGCTCGCATTTTCGTAATGGCTAGTTGTTGTGATTAAGGTGGTCAAACAGGGTTTAGGGGCAACGTTTTGTCACTAGTTAACAAGGCGTTAGCTTAATAGTAGGAAAATTATGACAAACAGTAATAACGATATAATTAGAGAAAGTTTTATATCGGCAATGGATAATGATGTATATCTCAAAATGCCTCCAAAAAGTTTAGCTAAATTGAAAGCTGCTGTTGTACAAGACTTAGTCGATTTATCACCTAAAGTAAAAAATAATCCTGCAAAGGTAGGTGATGCTACAGAAAAAACATGGGTAGAAATCATAAGGTATCTAGTACCCAATGGAACGTTTGAAGTTTTAAATAAGGTAGTAATAGAGTTCTACGATGGAAGCTATTCTCCAGAAATAGATATTGTTGTCGTGAAAAATCTTCCTAAAGCCGCAGACCGTGACTACGTGAAATACGAATTTGTTGTCGCTGCATTTGAAGTTAAATTTAATTTGAAAAAGTCTCACTTAGAGAAGATATTTAAAACTAGTGAAATATTAAATAGATACAGGAAGTCAGGAAGCGCAAAAAATGAGTTAAGGCGTGATGTTATTTATGGGGTTCTAGCCCATCAAAGTTCATTAGGTACCGCGCGCGTTGATGATCCAAGTTATCACATTGATTTTTCGCGCCGAGAAATTAAGATCATGTTAGAAAGTTTAGGTCAATATGATTGGGAACATCCAACAGATATGCCGGACCTAATTATTGCTGAAAAGTTTTTTTCACTTGCCTGCCAGAGAACGGTTCACTATTGTGAAACTTATCCATGTGACTTTTTAGCGGATATTGCTTGTTACTATGGCAATTATCTTTCATCCGGAAATCTAGAATTGGAGCAAGTTAAAACAGGAGATCTGGTCTACATAGGGTTGTATAACTCACCACTAGCTAATTTTGCGTACTATTTTTCTAAGCAGTTAATGTACAATTTACATTGTGAGTACAATCAAGTGTCTTTATTTGAAAGTTATTCTAGTCCAATTTTTTCTAATGTCGCAGGATTTGATATCTCAGTTCTTACACAAGCTGCAAAAGAGGATTTGAACAATTATGAAAGAGTCGTTGAGTATTAAGCTAACAAAGCATTTAAGAGTGATTCTCAACGCTTGGCATTTTTCATTCTATCGTTGGGTTTTGTGTTTACGGTGGTATGGTTAGGTTTCGTGGTGGCGTTGTTCACACCTTAACGCGGCGTTAGTGCGCATGAACTTCACGCTAAATAAGGTTGTAATATGAAAGTAGTTAGGTGGTTTTTCCTTTCGTTTTTGTTTATACCGATGGTCTCATTTTCTTCAAGCCAAACTGAACAGGAACAAATGGCTGCCTTAAATAAGCTCTTCGAAGGTTTAGAAACTTACACTGATACTGAATATTCTGTCACATCTAGATATGCGTCAATGTACCAATATTTAATCAAAGAAAAACTTGGTGAGTTTAATTTAAACAAAGGCTTAGATTGTCGCGCTGAAATATCGTTATCATCGCTTGGTGTTATTGAGCATGTGGAATTAAGTAATAAAAATATGCTTTGTCAGACAGTCTTCAATGCCGTATGGGAAATTGATTCATTTCCGTTGCCAGTTGATGTTAAAGAGGCAGACAAGCTAAGAAAGTTTAGTATTGTCATTCAACCGTGAGGAGCGCACTAACAAAGCGTTTAAGACAGATTCGCAACGCTCGGCGGCTTTGGGTTCAGTTGAGTTTTGTGTTTACGGCACAATGGGTTAGGTAAGGTGGTAGCGTTGCTCACTACTTAACGCGGCGTTATACGAACAAGGAGGTCAATTGAAAGATTTACAACAACAAATATCGTCAATGGAATATTTCAAACGAGTAGAACAAGATTCCGAGTTAGTTTCCCGATATCAATCTGATGAATATTTTGTTATCCGAATGGACGGTATTGGCTTGAGTAAAAAGTATCTGAGTAACGTTACTCGTGACAAAAAATTTGAGGGACTCATGTGGGAATCGTTAGAAGAAACATTTAAGGTCCTTCATCGAAAATGTCCGCATGACTCACAAAACTTCATTTTAGCTGCAAGTATTTGTTCAGACGAAGTTTCGATAGTACTAAGTAAGGTTCCAACATATTACGATAATAGAGTTATAAAGTTATTAACAACGTTTTCGTCAACATTTACTTCTTTTTTCACAGGTAAAGGTATAACAAGAGCTAAGAAAAAGTCACAGCCGATCTGTGGTGCATTTGATGGCAGAGCTCTCATATTGAAGAACCAAAGTGAGGTTGTTGAATACTTAGCAACAAGATACGCTGTAAATGTCAGGAACTCGTATACTAAGTTATTACGATTAGATGGAGTAAGCTCTGAAGAGATATATAGTGAAGAAAACTACAACAACATTAAATATATCCAAGCAAAAATTGATGAACGCGGATTAACTGACAAAGCTAGTGGTATGTATTTAATTCCAAAATTTTTTGTATCTAACAGACGAGCATTGCAAAACTATAGTTTTAGTTCAGTGGATGAGATGAAGAGTTCGATTACTACAAGCATAGTAGAGCATGAGTCTTGGTTGGAGCGGTTCGTATAACAATCTGTTTAAGAGTGATTCGCAACGCTTGGCGGTTTCGCTTCGCTCAAGTATAGCCAAGCGTCGCTCACACATTAATGCGGCGCTAACTGCTTTGAGGTCTATCATTAGTAAGGTGTCGTAATGAAAATTTTGGTAACAGGTTCTGCGGGTAGGGTTGGGCGTGCAATCTATATTAAATTAATGCGAACACATGATGTAGTCGGCATTGATAACACACCTTGCTCAACAGCCGATTACATTGGTGATATTCGCGATACTGCTCTGATGGATGAGGTACTGGAAAATATTGATGTCATCGTCCATACGGCGGCTCTTCATGCACCTCATGTTGGGGTGTTACCCGATTCAGAGTTTCAATCTATCAACGTGGATGCGACTGAGAAATTAGCTTTGTCCGGCGTTAAAGCGGGTGTTAAACACTTTATCTTCACCAGCACAACTGCGTTGTACGGTTATGCTTCGACACCTAAAAATATTACAGGTTGGATTGATGAGGAAGTAATCCCACAACCCAAGTCGATTTATCATAAAAGTAAAATTGCTGCTGAAACTAAGCTAAAAGAAATTTCAAATCTGTTTCAGCTTCCCGTGACTGTGCTACAAATGTCGAGATGTTTTCCTGAGCCTGCGGATTTAATGGCAGTATTTCGCCTGACTCGTGGTATTGATGCTCGCGATGTAGCAAATGCTCATTTATGTGCTGTGGAAAAACGTCTAAGCGGTTTTAATCGTTTTATCATCTCTGGTGCAACACCTTTCCATCCTTCTGATTGCGAAGCTCTATACACTGAAGCTGGCTCTGTTATCAAACGTAAGTGTCCTGGAATCGCGCTAGCATTTGAACAAAGAGGCTGGCAATTACCACAAAGCTTAGATCGCGTATATGATTCATCTTCCGCACAAGAGAAATTAGGTTGGTCGCCTATACATGGTTTTGAAAGTGTTTTAGAAATGCTAGATACTGAAACGGCAGAAGTATTACCAATTTTGAAACGCAGCTAACAAAACGTTTAAGAGTGACTCCAAATGCGTGCCGGTTTCGCTTCGATCAAGTATGGCACGCTATATTTGTCGCACCTTAATGTGGCGTTATAACTCATGAACTCGCTCGAAAGTCTAGCCAGAAGATTTGATGTTTCTTTAGTCCGATAGTTTCATATCAGCTTGGTTTGATTTTGCGAGGCTATTATGAAATCTAGACAATGTCCCTATTGTCAGAAAAATGTTGCTTGTAGCTGGTTTTTCTTTAGTGCTCATTGGACGAAGTATCGCTGTGTTGAATGTGGTTCGCTAATGAAATGGAGTGGGAGGCGAACTTATATAGGAGCAATATCCGGTGGTTTCGCTGGTCCATTTGTCATTTCTACACAATCTATCATTCCATCTACGTTTATTCGAATCTTAATTGCCATTGTTTTTGCAATGGTTTTAGCCGTTTCTGTGAATAAGCAGATTGAGTACATCGACGAAACTGAGTTATAACAATCTGCTTAAGGCGGACTATCAACGCTCGGCGATTTTAGTTCTAGTCTGTTACAGTTTTTATGGTGGCTAGGTTTAGTATAGTGGTATGCGTTGCTCACCACTTAACGCGGCGTTAGCTGTCAGAAGTAATAAGGAGCTATAGATGGAATTAAAGTATCGTTCAGCTGATTTTGAAGATTTGGAAAGTCTTGTTGCTTTGCTTTCAAATGACCCACTTGGTAGCAAAAGAGAAGATGTGTCTATTCCGTTGAATAGTGCGTATGTTGAAGCGTTCGAAGCGATAGCACGAGACTCAAACAACGAATTACTTGTTGTTGAACTGGAAAACTCTCTAGTCGGGATGCTTCAAATCACCTTTATTCCTTACCTGACGCATATTGGTAGTTGGCGTTGCCTTATCGAAGGTGTTCGAATCCATAGTGACTATCGGGGACAAGGTTTCGGTGAGAAAATGTTCGAATATGCTATTGAACGGGCAAAAAACAAAGGCTGTACAATTGTTCAGTTAACAAGTGATAAGCAGCGTCCTGATGCAATCAGGTTCTATGAAAAACTTGGATTCAAAGCAACACATGAAGGGTTCAAACTCGCGTTGTAGGCTGTCTACTAACAATAAATCTAAGAGTGATTCACAATGCGTGGCATTTTTACTGTGCGTTAGGTTTAGTGTTTAAGGTGGTATGCGGAGGCTTCGGAATTGCGTGCCTCACACCTTAACCAGGCGTTATGTGATAAGGAGGTCACATTGAATATTGAGTACAAAGTTAATCAGCAGATTTCGGCTGACGAGTTTATTGATTTGCTGAAGCGCTCTACGCTGGGAGGGCGTAGACCTATTGAAAATATTGCATGTATCAATGGCATGTTGAAGAACAGTAATCTTATTATCACTGCTTGGGACGGTATTAAGCTTGTGGGCATTTCTCGTTCAGTTACAGATTTCCACTACTGCTGTTATCTGTCAGATCTTGCTGTTGATGAAGAATACCAAAGGTTAGGTATAGGTAAGCAGTTACAGGTTCAGACTCAAGCTCAAATAGAGCCTACTTGTAAACTCTTTCTAATCGCAGCACCGTCTGCTAATGAGTATTATGGCCAAATTGGCTACACCAAAAATGAGCGTTGTTGGGTATTGGAACGAGGCCGCGAGATTATCACATAACAATAAATTTAATCAGATTCGCAACGTTCGGCATTTTTACTTTGAATCGGCTTTTGTGTTTACGGCACAATGGTTTAGGAAGACTGGTCTGCGTTGCTCACTACTTAACGCAGCGTTATAAATATAGTCAAAATCATCGCTAAGGAGCAGCAATGATAATTAGCAATACATTGGAACCTGGAGATTTAGGTCACATCGTTAAGCAGCATGGTTTACTTTACTCGAAAGAGTATGGCTATGACTTTACCTTTGAAGCGTATGTTGCAGAACCCTTAGCACAGTTTGCAAAACGTAATAATGAACGAGAAAGAATTTGGTTAGCCCGACTTAATGGTGAATTGGTAGGAACCATTTGTATTTGTGAAAACTCGAATACTGAAGCTCAACTTCGCTGGTTTTCAGTAGACCCAAAGGTTCGTGGCAACGGTCTAGGAAAAACTCTAATTGAGCAAGCAATTAACTTTTGTGTTGTGGAAAATTATTCCAAATTAATTCTTTGGACAGTTGCAGGCTTGGCTGCTTCAAAGTCTCTTTATATCAAAAATGGATTTCAGCTAATTCATGAGAAAGAGTGTGAACTTTGGGGACAAGCTCAGCTTGAACAGTGTTACGAAAAATATTTATAGCAAGCAATTCAGGATGCCAACGCATGGCATTTTTAGTTCCAACTGGGACTGGTGTACTCGGCGTGTTGCTTTAGGTTAGATTGGGTGCTGAATTGGTCAGTAGATTAATTTGGCGTTATGCCTTTTTCTCAAAATCGCAAGTATTGGTAATTTATAAATTCTACCAATAGTTTGGTAGACTCATGATTTGATGCGCAAGGAGGGTTTTAGATGGGAACTATAATAGGCTTGGTCGTTTTAGCAGCGATAGATTGGTATCTTGTTCGTAAAACAGGTTTTCATATACATCAACAAATTTCTAAAAAGTATGCAGAGTATTTAGACGGCAAAGAAAACCGCAAATAGAGTTTTTTGGGCAAGAGTCTAACTCTATGTAGCGTGTAATTATTACTATGTAGATATCATAAATTAATATCTACATAGTGGAGCAATGTGAGGCTTGAAAGTGTGCCTACTGACCGCACAAGCATATACAATTTATCCAAGAAGAGTCGCAATGCGTGGCATTTTTGTATTTACGGTGGTTTGGTTAAGGTTAGAAAGGTAGCTTTGCTCTCCATCTTACGCGGCGTTAGGCTTCAAGGAGGAAGCTTCCGATGAAACAACAGATAGCTTGGGCACTTCTTCGCTTTGGATTAGTTTGTCTTCTTTATATTCCGGTAGCGTATACGTTTCTGATACTTATCGAGACCTCGCGTCCTCGATTCTTAGAAATGAATTGGGGTGCTTATATTTGGTTGAGTGTGTTGTTATCGGTCATAGGCTACTGCTTGCTGCGCTTTTCGCGTTTTAAAGAGTTTGGGAAACTATTCCTAATTAGTATTCTTGGTGTTTCTGTATTAATGATGTATGAGGGGCAATCATATACATTTGATACTCGCAATATTTCGGCAAATACTCTTTACGTTGCTTTTCTATTCTTGGTTTCAGCTATTTACTTTATAGTACCTTCTGTGTGGACCAAGCCGTTGCTGTTTTTGATACCTGTTAGTGCGCTGAGCTGGTTCCTTAGAATGTCTATATACCAACCTATTTGCTTTTCTTATGAGGTATACATAAGTAAATCAACACTGAGTCCAGAGCAGTACGATAAGGTTTTTGAATTGGTGCTACAAAGTGTTCCAACCACGTTTATAGGCGGGTCAATGGCATTTGGGTTACTAATTCCATATTGGTTCGCTTTGTATGGTCCTCATCCAACCTCAACGTATAGAAGTTTAACAAAGCGTTTCAGACAGTTTCGCGAGACTCGGCATTTATAATTTGAGTTAGCTTTAGTATTTACGGCATTATGTTTTAGGTCGGGTGGGTAGCTCAACTCACTCCTTAATTTGGCGTTATATGCTTTAAGCGTTCTTCAACAATTTAGGTGCATAAATGAAAGCATTGAGTAACAGAGAGAAGAGTCATATTAGTGGTGAGTTGTATAACCCTGACTCAGAGGGTTTGCCTGAAGATAGGCTTAAAGCCGCTAAATTGTGCCATCAAATTAGTACATGCTTTGAAGCTGCTGAAAAGAACGCTTTGATTCAAAATCTCTTTGGTTGCTCTGATGATACTACTCAATTAAACGGTAACTTTTTCTGTGATTACGGCTACAACATAGAAGTTGGGAAAAACTTCTATATGAATACCAATGGTGTGATTTTGGATTGTGGCAAGGTCACTATCGGTGATTACGTGATGATAGGCCCCAATGTCACTTTATGCACTGCAGGGCACCCACTTGATACTGCAACTCGCTATACCTATGAAGAGTTTGCTAAACCCATTTCAATCGCAGATAAAGTTTGGATTGGAGCCAATGTGGTTGTGCTACCAGGTGTTAGCATTGGCTTTGGTGCCGTTGTAGGTGCAGGAAGTGTCGTGACTAAAGATGTATCTGAAAACACGGTTGTAGTTGGGAACCCGGCTAGAGTGGTTAAAAAAGACATCAATACACCTCAGATGGAAACACACACCTAACGCCGCGTTTAAGAGTGACGCCATACGCGTGCTTATTCGCTAATGTACAAACACAGCACACGTATGCTACTGATTATTAGGCATTATTTTCTAGGAGGGAATTTGAATAAAATCGTTATTTCACAATTAGTCGATAGTGATCGAAGTGCAGTATTTGATTTGCTTCAAGACGAGCAAACCATGAGATTTCTAGGTCCTAGAAGGCCTTTAACTGACGAAGAAGCAGATGCTTGGTTTGCTAACGAGATACAGGCAGAAAGTAGGTTTGCTTTTAGGTCTATTGAAACGAACGAAATTGTTGGCTTTTGCGGCATTACGCTACTTGATGGTGAACTAGATTTTGACTATTTCATTCGTCAGAAGTTTTGGGGCAAGGGCTAGCAGTTCTTATGTGTGAGTCTACGATATCTAAGCTGGCTCAAACCATCGATTTAACCCAAGTTAAAGTATTTATCGCTTCTGATAATGTAGGTAGCCAAAAAGTGGTGCAGAAACTTGGTTGGCAAAG
Organism: Vibrio makurazakiensis; assembly: GCF_050337375.1. Classification (NCBI taxonomy): domain Bacteria; kingdom Pseudomonadati; phylum Pseudomonadota; class Gammaproteobacteria; order Vibrionales; family Vibrionaceae; genus Vibrio; species Vibrio makurazakiensis. The sequence continues at coordinate 17,146 of NZ_JAKJSW010000056.1, forward strand.
AAAATGTGCAGCCGAGAATGAGTTTGAATCTGGGCACCTATATCAAATCCACCCATAACAAAAAATAAAGAGAACCTTTCAATGCTTGGCGTTAGCGTTGCTCACACCTAATAGGGTGTTAGATGTATTAGCAGGTGCTTTTGACATAAGGCTATAAAGAATGGATGTTAACGACTATAKAGAAAATACGGAGTTTACAGAACTCAACAATAAGCTATTGGATATCAATGATGTACCTGATGATATTGCGGGTATCTGTAAATTTGTTCAAGGGAACCTTATTCATTCGTATTGGCTTGAACAATATGACGTCGAGGTTGAGTCCACGATCAAACTTACAGAAATGCAGACTCGCTATGCTAAAGATTTAGTCTCGTTAGCAATGTTAAAATCAGGCGAACCTGCTCACGTATTTAAGAAACCTAAACATAGAGTTGTAAGTATCTGTAGGGACTTCTCTCTATTAGTTTGTTCTATTTTGAGGTCAAAAGGAGTGCCGGCTCGACTAAGGAGTGGGTTTGCTACTTATTTGACTCAAAATCATTTTGAAGACCACTGGGTTTGTGAGTATTGGGATTATGGGAAGGGATGGGTAGCAGTTGATGCTCAACTTGACCAAATTCATCATCAAATCTTGAAGTTTGATTTTGACCCGTGTGATGTACCATCTTCAAACTTTATAGTTGCAGGGCAGGCTTGGAAGTTATGCCGTGAAAATTTGGAATCTGCTGATAGCTTTGGCTTTCTGGATTTTAAAGGATTACCGTTTATAAAAGGTAGCCTTATTCGAGACCTGTTTGCATTATCCAAGTTTGAAATGCACACGTGGGACACTGGGTGGGGTATATTGCCTAAATTCATAAGCCCTATTTCGGGGGAGCATGAGTTAACTCTGTTAGATGAGCTTGCAGATGTTAGCTGTTCTTCAGATAGCTCAAAGGCGCTTAAGTTGATTGAATCGTGTAAGGAAATAAAGCTTCCAAGTGATTGGGGTTGCTCTCGGTTTCCGACCTTAAGAGAGCTATATGCTTCATTGTAGGCGCAAAATTTATATAACAAGAAATTTAGAATGATTCCCAACGTTTGGCATTTTAGTTCAAGGTTGGGTTTCGTGTTTACGGCGTAGTGGTTTAGGTAAAGTACTCGCGTTGTTCACACATTAGTTAGACGTTATGATTTTTATCGAAATAGGTAGGCTGTATGGCATTATCGTTTGAAACTCTGAGACTGACAGTAGCTGAAATTGCTGATGGTCTTGCTTTGTCAAAACAGTCAGAACTGCTTGAGCGAATACCTCACATTCTCACGCCAGCTGTTGTGGAAAACCTTCCTCCGTATTTTCACAACATTGCTTCTAATGGACAGGCAAAAGTCTGGCTGGAACGAATGTTATTAGAGAGTCGCTTACTTCAAGTAGAAACCAATAATCATGAGTTAATTGGTTTTTTGTTTGCCTATGTAGAAAGTGACAACTACGCACATATCGGCTATTTACTCGCAGAAGAATACTGGGGGCAGGGGTTGGCTAGCGAATTACTAGAAGGTTTCATTGGAAAAGTTGTGGAATCTGAATCATGGTCAAAGCTCATTGGTGGTGTTGACCAATCTAATATTTCCTCAGCTAAGTTACTTAAAAAGTTAGGTTTTACAGAGCAACCTATTAACGGCAGTAGTGTCGTTTTCTATGAATATACGATTCCTCGGCCACAACCAATTTAATCAGGTTCTCAACGCTTGGTATTTGGGGGTTTGAATCGACTTAAGCTGTTAACGGCATAATGCTTTAGCTTAGTGGTAGTGTTGTTCACTACTTAATGGAGCGTTATACATAAGAAGGGAGTTGTATGAAAATAGTTGAATCAAAACGGGCAGATCTAGAACCTTTCTTCGAGTATATAGGGGCGCAGCTTCTTGAAAATGCGGATGATGACTCTCCACTGTTTCAACCTATTTCTAAAGAAAACTGCCTAGTTTCAGAACAACTAAAGGCTAAGTTTCGAAATGGTTTTGAGTACAGCCTTGGTGAACATGGCTGGAGAAAACTCTGGATAATCAAAGATTCTAATGAACGAGTCGTTGGCCATATTGACCTACGCCATTACAGTGAAGAGTATAAATCTCATCGTGTGCTTTTGGGCATGGGTGTCGATTCCCGTTTAAGAAAACAGGGTTTCGGTGTAAAACTGATTGAATGCGTAGTCCAGTTTTGTAATCAAAGTTCAAGTATTGATTGGTTAGACCTCAATGTGCTTTCTAACAATCTTCCAGCGAAAAGTCTGTATTTGAAATGTGGTTTCGAAGCCGTTGGAGAAATATTAGATTGCTACCGCATAGAAGGGAATGCTGTGTCAGAAACTACCATGACATTATGTACTAAAAGTCATGAGTAACAATCGTTTAAGGTGGTTTCTGTAACGTTTAGCACCTTCGTTTTGAATTAGTTTATGTGCTCTCGTAGCTATTGTGTCAGTAAGAGGGTCGTGCTGCTCACTATTTCATTGGGCGCTAGATGCTAAAGTCATACGGTTCAAAAATTAGAAGGGTTTAACGTGAAAGTTCATTATCTAGAAATTGTTTCTCCAGACGCCGATTCTGTTTGTAAGGCGTACGAGCTAGCTCAAAGTATCAGTTTTAGCGAGCCAGATGAAATGCTTGGTGGCGCAAGAACAAGTGTCCTGTCTGATGGCTGTATCGTTGGTGTTCGATTTCCTTTACGTGATACGGAAACTCCGGTTGTACGACCTTATTGGCTAGTGGATGATATTGAAGATGCGGTTTTAAAAGTTAAAGCTCAAGGAGCTGAAATCGCTGTTCCTCCTATGGAAATACCAGGAAAGGGGAAGTTCTCAATTTATATTCTAGGGTCGATTGAGCACGGTTTTTGGGAGCTTTAGGCTAACAGTAGTCTGAAATACTAAGCACCCACAATTGCACATTATTTAGCAACGTTTGTGGATAGGGATATTATGACATTACGTGTAGTGCCAGAGCTTTATTGTTTCGATATAAACATTAGTAAGTCTTTCTTTATCAATGTGCTGGGGTTCTCTGTGAAGTATGAGCGTCCAGAAGAAGATTTTGTCTATCTAACACTGGATGGCGTTGACCTCATGATTGAGGGTATTACCGGTAATAGCCGTAAATGGGTTTCTGGTGATTTGGATGCACCATTAGGGCGGGGGATAAACCTCCAATGGGATGTGACAGATATAGAGTCGTTATATCGCAATATTAGTTCAAAGGCGCCAGATTCAATCTACTTGGTGATGGAGTCTAAGTCTTATCAATGTGGTAGCTCGGTAGCAACTCAAAAGCAGTTCATTGTTCAAACTCCTGATGGCTATTTGTTTAGGTTTTGTCAGGACATACGCTGAAAAGACCTACACCTCAAAATGTATAAGAGTTATGCCAAATGCGTCCCGCTTTCCCATCACACCATTTTGGCACACGCTTGTTACACCTTATCGTGGCGTTAGACTTACAGGAGTTTTCTAATGAGGATGCCAATTTTACAACCCCTACCGATCCCTACGAAGAAAGTACCGAGCTTGATTTGTAGGATCTATATATGGATATTTTCAATTCGAGAGTGGGARGTCAAAGAAGAGTGGAGCTACAAGCTTCCAAACGGGGTAATCATCGTTATCCCTAAAGGGTTTGTTTTCGACGGAGCTTCTATTCCTAGGCCTCTATGGATGTTGTTATCGCCGACTGGCCTGTTACTCATTCCAGGGCTAATTCATGACTACGCCTATCGCTACGATAAGTTGGTATGTAGGGATGAGCAGGGCAACTTGATTGACTATCAAAAAGGAGCTGGTAAAGCTCATTGGGACAAGCTTTTCCGTGATGTCGGCATTGAAGTCAACGGCATTGCTTTTATTGATGTTTTAGCTTGGCTCGCCTTGTTTATCGGTGGTTGGTTTACGTGGCGAAAGCACCGTAAAAACGATAAGAAAGAAGCTTAACAAGCGTTCAAATAAGATGCTCAACGCACGGCACTGTTCGTTCAAAGTTGGGTTCCTATTTAAGGCATAAGTTCTTAGCYCATTACCAGAAGCTTTAGAGATGAATTAATGCTAATTGGCGACATAAACGGCTTTACCAAAGTAGTTATCCTCTTTCACTTGTTCCACTAAAAATGTCGCTAAACTATGAATTGATACGTTTCCGCCTTGGAACGTGGAATGACTCGTTTTTAGTGGTTTCTTTGAATGTTCATCATTTAATTTTGCTGCACGGGCAATAGTAAAATTCACATGACTATTGGTTAGCAATTTAAGTTCTTGCTCTCGGTCTAGCCAAACATCCCCAAGGATCTTTGGCGCGAGTTTTTTTAGAAGTAGGCGTACGAATAGACTGTTGTTGTCATCAGGGTGTTGCAAGCTCGCACCGGTACATAAAACGAAGCGACTAATGCCATGTTTTTTCATAAGAGGTAAAATCGAGCGGGTACTATTGGTCGAAACAAAATCTTTGGCTGTAGACTTAGCCAGTTTGAAACTGGTATTCATGCCTGCAGGGCCTAAGGTTGATATCACGGCATCGGCACCATTTAGTAACTCATCCAATGCCTGGGGATCCTTCGCATCTCCTTTTACTACGTTAACATGTGTATGCTCTGGAACTTTGCTCGGGTTTCTTGCCAATACGTTTAACTGATAACCAAGTGCCAAAGCTTGCTTTATCACTTGCTGACCCACTCGCCCTGTACCGCCGATAATCGCTAATGTTTTCATAATTTACTTCCCACTGTTTGATGTTGAAATCATTATGGCAACTTTTATTAGGTTTAATTAGTGGGCTAACTTCCACATTACTGATACCATTTTAGTATCAATGGTGATGTCGTTATTGGAGTGATAAAGGAGAATACTCAGTGTTAATAAACTACTTAAAGGCTATCGCTATTTTTAGCACTGTGGTTGAAACGGGAAGTTTTACTGCAGCTGGGGATAAACTTCAGATGCCGCGAGGAAAAGTCAGTGAACAGGTCGCCAAATTAGAAGCTTATCTAGGCGTAAAGCTATTACAGCGTAGTACTAGAAAAGTGAGCATTACACCTGAAGGTTTGGCTCTTTATCAACAGGTGCAAGATATACTCCCTTGTGCCATTCGTGGTGTGGATGAAGTCAAAAGCTATAACTCAGAAATTAAAGGGGTTATTCGCCTAACGACGACACAGGATCATTACGAAACCCTACTTATACCTTTGCTAAAGGAATTTAGTGCCCAATACCCCAAAGTCCAATTTGATTTACTGATCAGTGAAGAACCATTATCAATTATTGATGAGTCTATCGATTTGGCGATTCGCTCAGGTGACTTACCTGACTCGAACTTAGTGTCATTGCCTTTAACCTCTACGCAGCTCAAATTGTATGCAAGCCCTTTGTTAAACGAGATTCCAGAGCGACCCGAGCAGTTACCACTTTTTCCCTGGGTAACCATTTCTAACACACAGGTCGCCAGTGATTTTACTTTGCAAAACTCAGATGGCGAAGTGGTTCAAGTGATATCAAAGCACCAACATAAAGCCAATAAT
>NZ_JAKJSW010000401.1:0-1981 GCF_050337375.1 Vibrio makurazakiensis
TGTTAACAGTTCGTGATAGTGAGTTTTTTGAGCGTAGAACAATGAATATTAATTGGCAGGTTAAAAACCAACCACTTCTGCGATAGCGTATTAATTTTATACTAGAAAGAAATGCATCCTTGACTGAGATCAATCAATTTGTCTTCGTTTTTGTAAATTGTTAAAACAAAAGTTGAAAGATTCAAAAATTATTGAATAATAGAGCTACTAAAAAATGAAGCATAAGCTTCTCTATTTGTACTGAAATAGGACTCATATCCAATGTCTAATTCGTTTGTACTGGTTATCAACTCAGGTAGCTCTTCTTTAAAGTTCGCAGTCATTGATTCAAATAATGGCGAAGCGATTGTTAGCGGTTTAGGCGAGTGTTTCGGCATGCCAGAAGCGGTAATGAGCTGGAAACATAACGGTGAGAAAACCGAAGAAGCAGTTGATGCTCCAGACAATCATCATCAATATGCGATTAACCGCATTGTTAGATTAATGGATACACTAGGATTTACGGATGAATTGGTGGCAGTCGGCCACCGTATTGTGCATGGCGGCGAAAAATTCACTTCAACGGTACGTATCGACAATGACGTACTTGCGGAAATTGAAAGCCTGTCAGATCTAGCTCCTCTACATAACCCAGCAGGTGCTAAAGGTATTCAGGCTGCAATGGCTGCGTTCCCAAGCCTGCCTCAATTCGCTGTGTTCGATACCGCTTTCCACCAGACAATGCCTCAGAAAGCGTTCACTGGTGCTATCTCAAATGAGTTATACAAAGAATATGGCATTCGTCGTTACGGCTTCCATGGCACTAGCCACTACTTTGTAAGCCGTGAAGCTGCAAAAATGCTGAACAAACCAATTGAAGAGTCTAGCTTTATCTCTGTTCACCTTGGTAACGGTGCATCTGTGTGTGCTATTGCTAACGGCGAATCTGTAGATACTTCAATGGGCTTCACTCCACTTGCTGGCCTAATGATGGGCACACGTTCTGGCGACCTTGACCCTGGTATTATTGAGTTCTTGATCAAAAAAGGTTGGACGGCAGAGAAAGTATTCGACACGCTAAACAAAAAGTCAGGTTTCCTAGGTGTTTCTGGCCTAACTTCAGATGCTCGTGGCATTCTTGAAGCGATGGAAGAGGGCCATGAAGGGGCTAAGTTAGCTTTCGAAGTATTTACGTACCGTGTAGCGAAATACATCGGCTCTTACATGATTCCTTTAAGCGAATTGGATGCAATTATCTTCACTGGTGGTATTGGTGAAAACTCTCTACCAATTCGTCGCGAAGTTTTGGCAAACCTTAAACTTCTAGGCTTTGTAGAAAACGTGAAGGGCAATGAAGACGCTCGTTTTGGCGCTTCTGGCATTATCGCGAAGTCTGAACTTCTAGATGCTGTGGCAATGGTTATTCCAACCAATGAAGAGTTAGTAATCGTACGACAATCAGTTGAGTTACTAGAGCAATCAAAATAATTCGATAATCTAATGAGATAAGCCGCTGAATTTTCAGCGGCTTTTTTTATATTTATGCAAAAGTTCCAGAACGATGACCTTTAGTTTTAAAGAGCTTTGCTGGATCCTTGGTGCATAGGTATTCAATAAAATAAATAATATACAATTCGCGTATATATTTAACTTGTTGTTTTTATTGGTTTTTTTAATTGTTTTCCTTGTTTCTCTCTATGCTATTTGTTTTAATGTATTCAAATAATTGGAGAGAGAAATGAAAAATGAAATAACGACTCAAGCATACACACAGCCACAAACCCTTCCCGCATATATCTACTCAAGAGTGAGTAAAGCTATCCAAGCCGAAGAAGGCGAGGGTATCAGTCGTCAGATTAATAGAGCGCATCAGTTTCTTGAGATGATTAATATATGTCGTGTCAGAGATCAACAACCGATTTATGAAGAAATTGATGAGCAAATTATCGATAAAGGACTATCAGCATATGTTGGAGCCAATACTGTAGGCTCCAACATATGC
>NZ_JAKJSW010000402.1:0-1980 GCF_050337375.1 Vibrio makurazakiensis
TTACTTATCCATTCTTGAGTAAGCCAGTTTTTAAGGAATTTTTATGGCTGTTCATGTCGGTATCATCGATCAAGACCCGATTCGTTTAGTAACTCCGTTACTGGATGACCGCACGACGAGTACTCATATCGTCTTCATCGGGGATAAAACTCAAGAAACTATGTACCTTCGACTGCATTCGGTGTTAGCAAAAAGAGACATCACCAGTGAGTTTTTTCAAATTCCGACGGCGGCTAACACTTCCCTTATCAAACAAGCGATCGAAATTCTTGCCCAAGATTTGAAAGCACGTGGTGAAGAAGTCAAACTCAACGCCAGCTGTGGCCTAAGACACCGCCTACTCTCGGTTTATGAAGTATTCAGAACTTACCACTGGCCGATTTTTGTCGTAGAACCAAACAGTGACAAACTTTGTTGGTTATACCCTAACGACAGAGAAGATGCGCAAGTTCAAGACAACATCACCATCTCTGATTACTTAACGGTATTTGGTGCTCGTGGCGAGTTCAGTAGCTACGAAGTACCACCACAACTCGATGAAAAGCTATATACCTTAGGTGAACGCTGGGCAAGTAATGCTTTGGAGCTTGGTCCTGGGTTAGCAACACTTAACTACCTTGCGACTACTTGTAGAAAAGAACAGAAGCTAGATGTTGAACTGTCTGAAAAACAGCAAGGCTACCGTGAATTAAACATGCTAATTTCAGATTTAGTTGAAGTTCAAATCGCGAGTTACGACAACGGAATACTTACCTTTGCTAACGAAGACGCACGCCGATTTTCAAATGGTGAATGGCTAGAGACACTGGTTCATAGCACAGTTAAACAGATCCAAGACGATTTACCGACGATACAAGACCGCTCATTGAACGTACAAGTTTACCGTCAACTTGGTGAACGTGAAGTTCGTAACGAGCTAGATGTGGCCTCAGTAGTAAATAACAAACTGCATATCATTGAGTGTAAGACCAAAGGCATGCGTGATGATGGTGATGACACTCTATACAAACTAGAGTCACTGCGTGACCTACTAGGTGGCTTACAAGCCCGTGCAATGTTGGTGAGCTTCCGCCCTCTTCGTCATAACGATATTACTCGTGCTGAAGATCTTGGCCTTGCTCTGATTGGCCCTGATGAACTCAAAGATTTAAAAACTCACCTAAAGGCATGGTTTACTGCTGCTGGTGGTCAAGAGCTGTAAGTGTCAAATAGATACTCAACTCCCTAATATTGTTAGTTTCAAATAAAACAAAACGCCCGCATCAACCGATGCGGGCGTTTTTAATTCTTAGCGTTCAATATGACTAATTGAAGCTAGACGCCAACTACAGCATTTTACGTGCAGCTTCTACAACCACTTTGATTGAACGAGCTTCTGTTACTTTCAACGTCTCGTGATCAGGCGTCTCTTTCTGAGTACGGTTGATGATTACACCCGCAACACAGCCCGCTTTAAGACCAGAGCTCGCACACATAGTAAGAAGTGTTGCCGACTCCATTTCAAAGTTTAGAACGCCCATATCTTGCCATTCTTGCATAGAACCTTGGAAACGCTTAACTACACGACCAGAGAATGTATCGTAACGCTCTTGACCTGGGTAGAAAGTATCACTTGATGCAGTAACACCCATATGAACAGTAGCGCCGTCTTCTTCAACAGCTGCTTTCATTGCAGTAGCAACTTCGAAGTCGGCAACTGCTGGGAATTCCATTGGAGCAAAGTGCAGGCTTGCACCATCAAGGCGAACAGAACCTGTAGAAACAATCATATCACCCACGTTTACGTGTGGTTGAATCGCACCAGTTGTACCTACACGTAGGAAAGTACGTACACCTAGCTGCGCTAGCTCTTCAACTGCGATAGATGTAGATGGGCCACCGATACCAGTAGAACAAACCACTACAGGCTTACCGTCTAGCTCAGCGCGGTATAGCGTGTATTCACGGTGGCTTGCAAGGAACACAGGGTTTTCCATTACT
>NZ_JAKJSW010000403.1:0-1974 GCF_050337375.1 Vibrio makurazakiensis
TTATTGACCTAGATCACTCCTATTTTAGGTTGATTTTAGAACAATCTATGAAATTCAATTTATAATCTATTTAGTCTAAAAGTTAATGAACCGATGCTCACAAAGCGAGCAAGTTAGACTAGATTGAAAACTTAAAAATGCTATCTAACAACGTCAGGCAACCAAGCGCTCCTAAGTAGAGCCATCAATATTATTCTAATAAGCCGCATAATCATTAAAATAAAGTGATGATACATACCTAAGTTTCCGTACCTGCTTATACCAATACTACGTATTAACATTGTTAATAAGGAAACCAACAATGGAACGCGACTCTTTCGGAATCTGCCTTTCTAAGGCCATGCTGTTTGATAACTTACAATCAACCTTTACTCATGTTCGAGCATACGAGGAAGGAGTATCTCCCTCGCCTGACTTAAAAGTGCTATTGGCTTTTCCGCAGATGTCGGGAAAAGACTTGCTACAGACAATGCAAGGCTCTCGGCACCTTGTTTGGCGAGCAGATCATCACTGCCCTAGCTGGAAATAAATGAGTAACCCATAAAGAGCGCGTTAAGCGCTCTTTTCATTTCTTACGCACTCAATTTTATTCGTTCATTAATCAGTTAAAGACAATCGCCCAGTCATACGCTAACATTAGAGCTAATACTCTAATGTTAATTTTGAGCCTATGTCATTCTCTAAAAATCAAAAATTTGCATGCAGCCTATCCAAACGTTTTACTGCTGGCTTAGTTATAGGTCTGCTTTCGTTTTCTAGCGTCGCCGCCCCCATATCTTTTGACGATGCATGGCACTTATTACAAGAAAACAATAACTCGTTAGCTGCACAGCAAGCGAACTTAGAACGTTACCAACACATTCAAAGTGCTTCTGATAGTTTAAACCTTCCTTCCGTGAGCCTAGGCGCAAACTACACTCGCCTAGACACTGACGTAACCGTTAGCGGGCAACAACTTTCAGAAAGCTTAAATAACGTCCCTGCAGGCTTGTCTGCTATTGGAGCCATTGCTCCAGGGTTAGTTTCATCCCTCGGAGATATCACATCTACGATAACCGAGCGCGATATTTTCACATCTTCTATACGCGCTATTTGGCCGATATTCACTGGTGGTCGAATATCAGCTGCTCAAGCTGCAGCTGAAGGGAAAACAGAAGAAGCCAAAAGCCAGTTCGCGATGGAACGACAGGCTAGATACGAAGATCTCACTAAATACTATTTTTCTGTGCTGTTAGCCAAAGACGTACTACACACTCGTCAAGCGGTCGAAAATGGTTTAACGCAACACAGAGACTTCTCTCTTAAGCTTGAGCAACAAGGTCAAATCGCGAAAGTCGAGCGTTTGCAAGCAGAGGCTTCGCTAGCTAAAGCTCGCGTCGAAAAAAACAAAGCTCAGCGTGACCTCAATATCGCGCAATTGGCTCTTGGGCAAATACTAGGACAATCTTCAATTGTTGAGCCTTCAGAGTCACTATTCGTTAATGAAAACTTACCGGAAATGGGCGTTTTTATTGACCAAACACTATCGACTTATCCTGGCCTAGATCTACTTGATGCGAAAGAAAAACAAGCAAGCAGCTTAATAAAAGCCGAAAAAGGTAAGTACTATCCAGAGGTCTATTTGTACGGCGACTACAGCCTTCATGAAGATGATTCATTAGCAAGCCAAATGAAACCAGATTGGTTAGTGGGAATTGGTGTTAACGTCCCGCTTGTCGATACATCAGGGCGTTCTGAAAAAGTCTCAGCAGCTCATAGTGCTGTTTCACAGGTGAAATACTTAAAAGCACAAGCGAAGCAGGATTTAACAGTACTTGTTCAGAAGACATACCTTGAAGCGCAACAAGCTGTAGAAGAAGTTATTGGCCTAGAATCCAGCTTATCACTCGCTCAAGCCAACCTATCTTTACGTAAAAAAGCGTTCAACCAAGGCTTATCAAATTCGTTAGAGGTAGTTGATGCAGAACTGTACTT
>NZ_JAKJSW010000404.1:0-1968 GCF_050337375.1 Vibrio makurazakiensis
GTGACTACCACGGTTATCTAACTCACCGACTTTACGTGAAGGTGATTTGTTCTCGTCTAGGAACTCACCTGTCGCTTTGTCTAGCGCGTCAGCCAACACCTTCGCTTTAGCGTTACCAGTAACGACGCTTAAATGCTCAAGAGAAGCAGCCAGAGCCAAGAATTCACCTAAAGAGTCCCAACGTAAGTGATTTTCTTTTTCAACTTGTTGAACGTGCTTAGGTGCAGAACCACCCGCGCCCGTTTCAAATAAGCCACCACCGTTCATAAGAGGTACGATTGATAGCATTTTAGCTGAAGTGCCAAGCTCAAGAATTGGGAATAGGTCAGTTAGGTAGTCGCGTAGTACGTTACCTGTTACAGAAATCGTGTCTTTACCTTCTTTAATACGGTCTAGTGAAAACTTAGTAGCTTCTAGCGGTGCTAGGATCTTAAGTTCTAAGCCATCGGTATTATGTTCTGGTAGGTACGCTTCTACTTTCTTAATCAATTGCGCGTCGTGTGAACGAGAGCTGTCTAGCCAAAATACCGCAGGAGTATCCGAAGCACGGGCACGAGTTACGGCCAACTTAACCCAGTCTTGGATTGGTGCGTCTTTCACCTGACACATACGGAAAATATCGCCTTCTTCCACGCTTTGCTCTAGCAGTACTGCACCAGAAGCATCAACTACTTGAACTTTACCAGCAGTGTCTAGGATAAACGTTTTGTCATGTGAACCGTATTCTTCTGCTTTCTGAGCCATTAGGCCAACGTTCGGAACACTACCCATTGTTGTCGGATCAAATGCGCCATTTTCTTTACAGAACTCAATAACCGCTTGATAGATGCTTGCGTAGCTACGATCTGGGATCATTGCTTTAGTGTCTTGTTGCTTGCCATCTGGACCCCACATTTGACCAGAAGAACGAAGCATTGCAGGCATAGATGCATCAACAATGATATCACTTGGTACGTGAAGGTTAGTGATACCGCGATCTGAATCAACCATAGCTAGCGGTGGCTGAGTTGCATAAACAGCTTGAAGTGCCGCTTCAATTTCTTCTTTTTTCGCTTGTGGCAAAGAAGCAATTTTTGCGTATACATCACCGATACCGTTATTTACATCAACACCTAGCTCGTCGAACAATTCACCGTATTTAGCAAAAACGTCTTTATAATAAACTTTAACTGCATGACCAAAGATTACTGGGTCAGAAACCTTCATCATAGTTGCTTTCATGTGAAGAGATAAAAGCACGCCTTGCTCTTTCGCTGATTCAATTTCTTTTTCAAAGAATGCAACTAGCGCTGCTTTGTTCATTACCGACGTATCGATGATTTCTTTGTCTAAAAGAGGGAAAGCTGGCTTAAGTGTTTTCGTTGAACCATCAGCAGCAGTGAACTCAATGCTCACTTCTTTAGCACCTTCAACAGTTAGCGATTTTTCACTACCGAAGAAGTCTTTGTCGTCCATGCTTGATACATGAGATTTTGAATCAGAAGCCCATGCACCCATTGAATGTGGGTTTTTCTTTGCGTAGTTTTTAACAGAAAGGGGCGCACGACGGTCAGAGTTACCTTCACGTAACACTGGGTTTACTGCACTACCCTTAATTTTGTCGTACGTTGCTTTAATTGATTTCTCTTCGTAAGCATTTGCTTCTTCAGGGTAGTTAGGTAAAGCGTAACCTTTGTCTTGAAGCTCTTTAATTGCCGCTTGTAGTTGAGGAACTGAAGCTGAAATGTTTGGAAGCTTAATGATGTTTGCTTCTGGGGTCTTAGCAAGTTCACCTAGTTCAGCAAGAGCATCACCAATGCGTTGGTCTTCTTTCAAATGTTCAGGGAAGCTAGAAATAATACGCCCTGCTAATGAAATGTCGCGAGTTTCAACGTTAATACCAGAAGACGCAGTAAATGACTGAATAATTGGCAGCAATGAATAGGTTGCTAGCGCTGGTGCTTCGTCTGTAATGGTATAGATGATGGT
>NZ_JAKJSW010000405.1:0-1960 GCF_050337375.1 Vibrio makurazakiensis
GTCCAACAGCCTTCTGCTAGAGCACTAATACGTGGATAGATCATGTAATCCATACGGTGTTGATTAGTGATGATTTCGCACCATAAAGCACATTGGATGCCGCGGATGCGTTTACGAATAGGGTCGTTGTCAGGGATATCGGATAAAGGCTCATAGTTATAAGCTTGCTCCAATGGAATAACTGATGCCCAATCAACACCTGGCTCTTCAGGCGCGTAGTCTTGTGCCATATCTAGATAAGTGTATTGACCTGGTTGTAGTACCACGTCAAACCCTTGTCGAGCACAGTTCACGGCGGCTTCTTCACTCAGCCATGAATAGATGATGGTGTCTTTACTGACTTTATTTCCGTGTTGAGCTTCTTCCCATCCGACCATTCTTTTACCAAGCGCTTTGAGTTTATTCTCCGCGTAACGGAATAGGTGGCCTTGTAGGTCTTTGCTGTCGGTGTAACCTTTCTCTTGCATCAACTTTTGTGCTGCTGGACTTTCTGCCCATACACCATGAGGAACTTCATCGGCGCCCATGTGAATAAGCTGGCTTGGGAACAGTTGTGAAATTTCTTCCAGAACGGCATCCAAAAATTGATAAGTACCAGGTAATGCAGGGTTTAATACGTTATCCGTGTAGTGTTGGATACTGCTGTATTGAGTTGAGTCTTCTGGTTCAACAAGTAGCTCGGGCAGAGATTTAATCGCAGCTCGGCAGTGACCTGGAATATCTATTTCGGGGATCACACTAATTTCACGCTGCTCAGCGTAAGCGATCACTTCTCGGATTTGTTGTTGGGTGTAGAAGCCACCATAACTTTCTGAAAGGTGGGTGTACTGAGGTTCTAGTTTATGCTCTAGACCACGCCAACCTCCAATGTCGGTTAGCTCAGGGAAAGCTTTGATTTCAATACGCCAACCCTCGTCATCCGTTAAATGCCAGTGGAAGGTATTGAACTTGTAGTGCGCTAATTGGTTAATGAGACGTTTAATCTCATCTACGCTATGGAAGTGTCGCGCACAGTCCAGCATCATGCCGCGGTATCTAAACCTTGGTTTATCCGAAATAGTGCAACATTGCACCGAAAGCTCGTCTTTGTTTACGTATGAAATAAGCTGAATTAAGCTTGCGACACCATGTGTGAAGCCAGAGCGAGAACCTGACTCAAGCACAATCTCACTCGGTTCAACAATTAGTTTGTATTCACCTTCATCTAAAGTTGGATTACTGCTAAAGAGCAGTGAACCGTGATTAGATATTGGAAGTTCTAACTCAAAATACTGCTGCAATTCTTGCTGAAGCCAATTGCTTGCATTGTCAGCTAGAGAAGAGTGAACCGTTAATTGAACATGCTCATTTAAGATAAATATTCCGTTCTTAATTTCACATTCATTAGGCTGTGGGATCAGAGCGAGTGGTGCGGCTTGTACATCTGGGATCACACTGCGTTCACGGTACGGTGATGCTAATACGATAGGAGAAATATCTACTGGGATAATTTGTGTATGCTCATTAGCCGTTTTTTGAATAAAAGCATCGTTTAAGCCATCAGAATAAAATCGAAATGGAGCACTGTTTATGCTGAATTCACAGTAAAAATGATGGTTAGCTTTTAACGTGGCTTCATTGGAACTTAGCGAGCAGTAACTACCGATTTGCTTTAGCGAACCTTGAGATAAGCTGTCAGAGATAATTAGGCGATCAAATGCAAAATGCAGTGACCAGTTCTCTAAATCCTGATCGCTGAGGTTATGGATAGTCAGCCCAAAACGGCAGGTTTGTTTTTGTTCTGATAGTACGGCTAAATCAACGCGATAATTCATAAGACCTCCAACTCGTTAAAGTGGGTACAAGTTATGTTCAGGTTTACCTGCAAACATTAAAGCGCCTTCAATGGCGTCAAACTGTGCAGGTACAATCCATTGCTGTACTGGTGGAGAAAGCCAATGAAGAATACGCTCAGCAATAC
>NZ_JAKJSW010000406.1:0-1936 GCF_050337375.1 Vibrio makurazakiensis
TTGTAGATGTTCCCATGCACATAAACACGAGTGCCATTGGTACACACTTCGCCTTGAGTGTAGAAGTTTGCAACCATAGAGGCAGAAACGGCATCATCTAATTTAGCGTCATCAAATACGATCATTGGTGATTTACCACCAAGTTCCATTGTTACAGACTTAAGCGTTTTTGCGCTGTCAGCCATGACTGCTTTGCCTGTGCCTGTTTCGCCAGTGAAAGAGACTTTCGCGATGTCTGGGTGAGCAGTAAGCATTTGGCCAACACGGTAGTCACCTTGAACAACGTTGAATACACCATCTGGTAGGCCGGCTTCAGTAAAAATTTCGGCAAGTTTAAGTGCTGTGAGAGGGGTTTCTTCAGACGGTTTGAAAATCATCGCGTTACCAGCAGCAAGTGCTGGAGCCGATTTCCACATAGCGATTTGAATAGGGTAGTTCCACGCACCAATGCCTGCACAGATGCCAAGCGGTTCACGGCGAGTATAGAAGAATTGAGATTCGCTCAACGGCTGTTGGTCGCCTTGTAGCGTAGGCGCTAAACCTGCAAAATATTCAATTACATCTGCGCCAGATGCCACATCGACTTCAATTGCTTCTTGCAGCGGTTTACCCGTATCAACAACCTCAAGTGTAGCAAGGTCATTGTTTCGTGCTCTAAGTATTTCAACGGCCTTCAAAAGAATGCGACTACGCTCGACTGCTGTCATTGCTGACCAAACAGCAAAACCGCGCTTCGCAGATTCAATTGCATTGTCAACGTCAGCTGCAGAAGCTTGACCTAAAGAGGCAATAGGTTCGCCGTTTGCAGGGTTGATGCTAACGAATGTTTCGCCTGACGTCGCTTTTACTGCGTTGCCATCGATGTATAACGAGTTTATTTCCATTTGATATTCTGACTTATTATTGTTTTTAGGCTCTATAGGCCAATGCATGTGTGGTTTTTGTTTGCGTAACTTACCGTTGATTTGCCGCGACTAAGCTTTTTCGTGCTGCCGTTTTTTACGTTTTACACGAATAGAACGTGAGCTGTTTATCAAGGTAATCATTGATGATGGCATGCGCTTTTTGAGCATCTATCCCTTCAGGGTTTAGGGTGCCTCTTAGCCATATCCCATCAATGAGTGAAGCTATACCGTGTGCAACGAGTTCTGCTTGGTCACGCCCTAAAATCCCTTTTAACTCAAGACGTAGGTGGGAAAGTAGACGTTTTTCATTAACACGCTGAAGCCTTTTCAATTTAGCGTCATGCATTGAATAAGACCAAAAGGCCAACCATGCTTTCGCGACTTTATTTTCAGCCTGATAGCCTTCGAAGTTACCTTTGATTATCGCGTTGATTCGCTGCTGGTGAGCATCAGCAGGAAGTGCTTTTAATTCTGTTGTGATGGTATTTGAAAGCTGACGAAGGATTTCTCGCATGGTTTCTTCAAGTAACCCATGTTTACCACCGAAGTAGTGATTAATGATCCCTGTCGATACGCCTGCTTCTTTGCTGATCAGTGCAATGCTTGCGGCATGTAACCCTACTCGATCAATCACTGTCATAGTGGCTTGTACTAGCTGTGGTTTACGTATGTCTGGCATCCCAACCTTGGGCATTTCAGTGTCCTTTTATTTTTCATTGAACGTTCAATTAATTATAAAGTGACAGATAAATCGTTAGAGTTCAAATGAATATTTTACGTTTGCCGTGTTGTTTTGCATTGCGTTTTGGTGACTTTTCTTTCAAAAACAATTACTTAAATATTACTTAGAGGGCTAATTAAATTTATTAAAGATTCGAGGTGTGATGTTTATGGGTCAAAAGTTTTTATTCAACAATTAGCACCGTTTGGGATAGATTCGCTTATCGACGCTGAAGTTGTTAATATGCCGCTTTTTTAAAATCGAAGAACATTTATGTCTAAATTTTTCTATCGTGGCACACCTGATATTA
>NZ_JAKJSW010000407.1:0-1884 GCF_050337375.1 Vibrio makurazakiensis
GGCAATGGTTGTCGAGTGTAATGCGCTTTTTGAACTTGGTCGGGTTGAAGAAACTGAAGTATGCCTTTTGAAAGCTAGTGAGCTAGATAAAGACAACCCAGAAATAGAAAATCAACTAGGTATAGTTTATGCGCACCTAGGTAATATTGATCAAGCTAAGCATTATTTTCAGCTCTCAAGAGAGCATTTTGTTGATGATGTAAAAATTAAGAATAACTTAGCGATGATTTCCATGCTCGAAGGCAACTTTGAACAGGCTGCTGCCTTGCTCTTGCCAATTTATACTAAAGGGGCAAGTAATGAAAAAGTCGAGACTAATCTGGTTTTCTCTTTAGTGAAAATAGAACAAATAGACTCGGCTAAAAAAATATTATCAAGGCGGTATTCTGATTCGGAGCTTTCTCAAATAATAGATGATATTAAAAAGAGTAAGTCGGTAGCTTCACCAACAATATAGATACTTTATTATGCGAAAAGTGAACAAATTAAAAAAACAATCAGGTATCGCATCCATTGAATTTGCTTTGTCATTTATGGCGTTTTGGCTGATGTGCATTACATGGGCTGAGATGGGGTATATGTCTTATGTTTCCTCTGTAAGCGACTATGCAATCTCAGAATCTGTAAGAGACGCCAAAGTCGTTATTCAGGACTCTCAATCCAGGGGAAACAAGCAAGCAACTGATTTTATGCAGTCATTTAAGCAGTCTATCCAAGCACAGGGTTCACTTTGGGGAGAGATGATTGATCCGAATAAATTTAGGCTCACGATTCAATATTTAAAAGATGTGGATTCGTTATCTTCTTATGGAGGAGAGTGCGAAATTGAAGACGACAGTTTATATGAATTGGAATGTGGAGATTCGGTGCATAGCGTAATGGCGGTATATCGAATTGATTATGACTTTAAACCTATGTTGTCGTTCTTAATTGATACTGAAACTTTATTTTCACGTGAAGTAATCGTAATTCAGGAGTACGAACGTGATCAATTTAAAATCTAAACAATCAGGCACATTCTCTGTTGAGTTTGCATTGCTAGGCGTTGTCTTTGCGACCCTTTTGATCATGACTGGCGATATTATTATTAAGTTATCGATTCAGGGGAAGCTCGACCGATTGTCTTATTCTCTTGTGAACGTATTGAAGGAACGGACTCAACTATACGGTAAGGATAATAATACTCTCACTGCGGATGATGCTAGAGCACTTTATATTGTTGCTCAAAACTCATTGGAACGTACTACTGGAGATTTTAGTCAAAGTAACTTTTCTGGCAGTTTTGAAATGCTGACATTTGACTTAAATGGTCGCCAAGATACAACCACAATTAATGAAGGTGGAGGCTGTGAGTTGACCGACACAATACAAGACCTACAAGCGCTATCAATGATGACGTCGTGGGGAAGAAGAGCCACGTTATATCGTGTGACCTTGTGTTATGAGACAGACAACTGGGCTGGAGAGTTACTGGAAACAGATTTCACTACCGTTCAATCATCTTCTGTCATGATGGGAAGGTAGTATGCTTCATTCATTAAAGAAACAAAAAGGTCATGCCGCGATATTATTTGCTTTGCTCATTCCAGGATTTTACGGTTTGTTTGCATTAGGTATCGATGGTGCAAGAGCGATACAAAATCGCGCGCGTCTTGGAGATGCAGCTGAAGTCGCTGCACTAGCACTCTCTGCGCAAAATAGTACAAGCTCACAACAAAATACTGCACTGGCTCGCTTATATGTTGACGCATATATAAGTGATAAGGAAGCGAACGTACCTATGACTATCGTAAGGACGGAGTGTCAGCTTACGGATCAAACCCAATGTGAGGGAGGTGCTAGGTACAGTCAGTATGATATTTCTATTACTACGATGCATGAGGC
>NZ_JAKJSW010000408.1:0-1878 GCF_050337375.1 Vibrio makurazakiensis
GAACTTGAGCGACTTGCCTTAATGCTTCATCCCCAGCGACGTGCCCATAATTATCGTTATAAGGTTTGAAATAATCGATATCTAGAAGCACGACACTTAAGTGCTGCTCGTTAGAAGTAGCCTGCTGCCAAACTTTGGCTAGGTATTGGTTGAAAAATGTTCGATTATTCAGTCCCGTTAACGCATCAGTTTCTGAAAGTTTTTTGATTTTATTATTGGCGCTAGATAGGTCAGTAATTAAAGTTTCACGTTCCACATTCTCTTTTATCCATTGGATTGAACGCAAGTGAAGTTTTCCAGCGTAGAAGAAAAGGTAAATAGCACCGGTAGCGATAATTGTACCGCCAGAAAGGTGCTGCTGTTGTGCGAATATTAGGTAAAGAGAAACAGGCCCCATTAAAGACCAGAAATAGGCATGGAAGGCTAAACGGAAGTTGATGTGATAAATGATACCGCCAAATGCGAGCCCTGATGTAATAAGCACTACCGGAACTTGTACGTCGGGTTGTTCAGTTTGGAGAGTCAGTATGGCGCCTAGTGCCCAAACAAAGCCGATAGCCGATGAAGAAAGCGTGTAAACATATTGCGAACACTTAGAAGAAACAACACGTTCTATTTGTCTGTTCATGCTGCGGATTAAGCAAAAACGCCCAGCAAGAACAATACTTAGAAGTGCGAACCACATGATAGCCTTGATAGAGGAATCAAACAGGTATTGTGCAAACAAACAACRAAAAAGCCCTACAACCAGGTGGTTTAGCGCTATAAACGGGTAGCCCTCAAATGCGGATTGGTACGCTGAACGCAGAGTTTTTTGAGAAATAGTCGAGCTAAGCACAGTCGTGATTCTGCTTTTTACAAGTCAATGTGCTGTTACTATAATCTCAACTGCTAACTTTGCAATATGACGAACTGTAATAAATTTAATTTCTGCTATTAAAATTAGTTTTTCTACTTCSATAGTGTTGTATTTATTGCATTGAGTTGGCTGTAAATTATTTTACGCTTAATAAATCCCTTCTTTTAGCTAGACGCAAGCAAATTTGACTCCTAACTTTAATCTATGTTTGATTGAAACATATGGATTTACAAATTATGCGATTAGTTAAGTTCTATGCAATTTTGTTTGCAGTGTATTCAATGTCAGCAACGAGCCAAAATCTCAATTCTTTGACTTATTTAACTGAAGAATACCCACCTTACAACTTTAGTGAGTCAGGTCAGCTCAAAGGAATAGCCGTCGACTTGCTAATTAAGGCTTCAGAAGAGGTCGGTGAAGCAATAAAAGAAGATGATATTGCACTTCAACCGTGGGCGAGAGCGTATCGCTCAACATTAATTCGTCCTGATACAGTGCTGTTTTCTACGACAAGAACGACATTAAGGGAGAACCTTTTTCACTGGGTTGGTCCAATTTCAGAAACTAGAATTGTCATCATCGCTAAGAAAAGCCACCAAATTAGCATTCAATCCGCAATGGATATTGCACAATATCGAGTGGGTGTAATTAGGGATGATGTAGGGGAACAATTGCTTTTAGAGGCGGGAGTTCCTAGGGATTCAATTCAAGAAAACTCTTACGCAGAAAACATTGCACAGCAACTCCAGAAAGACAGAGTTGATCTTTGGGCATATGAAGAAAATGTAGCTAAGTGGTGGATAGCAACTGCTGGCTTTAAAACCTCAGATTATGAAGTCGTGCATGTGTTACAGGAGGGGGAACTCTATTTCGCCTTCAACAAGAACACCGATTTGCAAGTGATTCAATTACTTCAGAAGGGCATTGATTTGGTGAAAGAGACCGATAATGAAGATGGAGTTAACAAATTCGATTCAATTTTGAATTTTTATCGTTAACTTGAACGATAACCATCAAGT
>NZ_JAKJSW010000409.1:0-1829 GCF_050337375.1 Vibrio makurazakiensis
GTGCAAAGGTACGCTGCATTCGGGGCACATAACTTTCACCAATTTTTGGCAAATGATCCCCGACCAAAAGTCTACCGCGGCTTGCTTTTTCAAGCTCACACCCAAACTGGATAGACGTTGCACCGCACCAACGACTGAAGAGGCATGGAGCGTTGACACCGCTATATGTCCACCCTCAACAATATCGACTAGAGCATTCGCGGTATGTGGGTCTCGGGTCTCACCAATAAGTAGTACATCAGGGTCACGGCGCATTGCAGAGTAGATAGCTGGCATAAAAGCATTTTTATCAGCATTAAGCGTTCGAACAACCGACGTTTGAATTGCACCACCGATATCGTACTCAACGGGGTCTTCTACCGTTAACATTGATATTTTACTGCTATGGAACTCGTAATAGAGCCACTCCAACATCGCTTTGATTGTTGTAGATTTACCGGACCCCGTCGTTCCACAGACCACAATCAAACCATTAGGCCGACTGAACATTTTTTTCAATGCTGACATTTGGCTCTCATCAAACCCTAGAGATGCGATCGAAGCAGAGTAGTCTTTACCATGTTTGTCAAGATCCACCTGCTTTTTCTTGCCACCTAAAACTCGAAGAACTACATGATATGAGTCACCGTCTAGAGAATGGATTGGCATGTGTGCATATCGGAAGGTGTAGTTAACACCAGAAATTTCCATTGCGATAACCGCGTCTTGAGGCTCGCGACGGTTCCAGGCAACCCCTTTACCAGAAGCGTTAACGTTGTAAAGTACACTCATCATCATGTCACAATCGTTCGGATGGATCTGACTATAAGGCAAGACACTACCAAGCTTTCTCATACTCACGGTTGCCAAGTTCTTATCTCGTTTTATGTGCACATCAGACGCACCTTCATACACAGCATTTGACAGCAAATCACGAATTCGTAGTTCTGCTTGGCTCATTAAAAGCACATTGTCAGAGCTGTCAAAACCGTTTCTTATATATCGTTCAATACTTTGTTCTACCAGTGGGTAGAAATCATTGGCGCACTCGTAGACCGTTTTTACGATAGAGAAAGACGCGGCGCCCAAGCGATCATTAATGACTGTCAATTCTCGATAATTAAACTTTTCGACATTAACAAAGAGATCAACATTTTCTTCTGAGTCGACAACTAAGATAACGTGTTTAAATTCACCAAAAACTTCTTGATTAATCTCTCGCTCGTAAAAGTCGAGTTCTTCTAGTGACTTAAGTTGTTTCTTTTCAGCCATACTATTACCTACACCTTATTCTTCACACCAAGTAGAAATGTTAAATCTTGATCCTGACGCTTGGTTTCCTCCGTTTAAACGCCTAGACATCACATTGGAAGTGATATTCCAACCGCCAGCCACCTGATCCCAACCGACGCCAACTGCACCTATTTCACTTGATTCTCCAAGATCAGGTGCCGAATTTCGGTTATCGCCCCAGTTATTAGCAGGAAGAACCGCTGCATCAACATCAGTGACAGTAGAGAGGCTAGCTGCAATACGAATATTGAACCCTGCAGGGCAAGTTGGTTCAGGCACAAAGTCGCCCGTTGAAACAGACCGCACTTCCATTGCAGTAATRCGAGGGACTCCAACTTCATTTTGATGAATGAAGCCGCCTATATTTTCTATCTCGACATTTACTCTTCTATTATTCTGCACACGGGTCGCGTCTGCTGCAGTTACCGCCAACGTCACCTCCCCTGCTGCATTTAGAGCCATTCCCAAACAAGCCGTTTCAAAGGTACCTGCGTCATTCACTTCCCAGCAAAGCTGTGCACCTTCTTGTAAATTCACTCCACCATCAGCACGCAAAA
>NZ_JAKJSW010000410.1:0-1800 GCF_050337375.1 Vibrio makurazakiensis
GACAGTGAGAATCTGACGTGGCAATTAACAAGTAGTCCTTCAGGGCAATATGGCAATCTGAATTTTAACGCGGCAACTGGCGGGTGGGTTTATAGCTTAATTGCCGGGGCAACGAATGCATTACCTGCCAATACGACCGAAATTGATGCATTTATTGTCGAAGTGTCTGACGGCGTAAATACGACTCAGCAAACCATCAGTGTTTCGGTTATTGCTAATCAGGTTCAGCAAGGTGCTGAAGGATATGACTTATTGGCAGCCACAACGGAAGACGAATGGCTATGGGGTGGGCCTACAGACTTATCTGATGCCGGGCAAAGAGACACGTTTGTTTGGACGGAAACTACAGTTGGCACAGCACTTGAATCAGGAATTGACTACATCAAAGATTTTGATGTCACGGCAGACTCGCTCGATTTACAAGGCTTTTTCAATGTAACTGATGTTTGGAATGCCACTGATGTCGCACAGCAAATCAATATCAGTGATGTCAACGGTGAAGCGCATATCGAGCTATTGAATAGTAGTGATGAATTGGTTCAGACGATTATTTTACAGGGTGTCGATTTGGATGGCTTCGCAGGAGTATTGACCGAAGGTATGACAAGTAGCGAGTTAGTGAGCCACCTTGTTAGTGAACAAAAAATCGTTGTTTCAGACACGATGGGCCATGAAGGGAACGATATTCTATCAGGCACATTGAATGATGAGATTTTGAAAGGGGGAGAAGGTGAAGACATATTCTATATGCTGGAAGAGCATTCTGGCACGTCAGCTGACCCGACCACCAAAACTATTACCGACTTTGATCTGGCGAATGATCTTGTTGATATTAGTGACCTACTTCCTGATTCACCTAGCATGCAAGATTTGCTGGCGAACATTGAAGTTGAAGTCACAGACGATATAAACGACCCAGCAGATCAAACAAACACGAACCTAGTCATCACTGATCAAAATAGCGGTGTGACTGAGGTCAATATCAATAACCTTGGCTGGAATGATTTGGGAATTATAGACGTTGCAAATACAACAGATGAAGCCATATTTTCAGCTTTGATCGATCAACTAAAAGTGGTTCAGATCAGCGAATCATCTTAATGTTTGATTCATAAACTAGATACCTAAATGAGAGGGTTGGTCGACATGTTAGTTACATTACGACCAACTTATATTTACGAGGTAATAGGCTATTTTTTAAAATATTTTTACTCAATTTTAGCTATTCGTACGAGGTGCATTTACTGATACATCGACAACTGCTCGTCCTGCTAATATATTGCGTCCGATAAGAACAGGGTAGGTCATGTGACTTCGGTCTTTAAGCGAAAACTCAGCAATAATCGGCTCTCCATTTATACTGACGTCTAACTCGACCACCGGACGCTCTTTACCTTCTGATGAATGAGCTTGTCGAATACTTGCCCATCGAACGATTTCCTTCTCCATTCTAATTACGTCACCACTTTCTGTGGGAAAATTAAATGTTACGTAGTCTTTGTCGTTTCTACTGAAAAATTGAATGTCTTGCGCATTAATTGAAGACGTCGTTGCACCTGTATCAATTCGACTTGGGAAAGCTTGTGAATTTCCTTCTAATGTTGTGTGTTCAACTTGACCARAAACTTGTAACTCAACCTGTTGAGCAAACGCGCCAAATGTAAGTAATGACGTAGTTAGAACAAGAGTATTCACAATGCGTTTAATCGATTTCATAAAGGGTCTGTCTCTCTCTGTAGGTACAAATCTATATTATGGGAGTACCTAGCAGAGAACTTATCATTTTGCGCCATCGGCTAC
>NZ_JAKJSW010000057.1:0-22434 GCF_050337375.1 Vibrio makurazakiensis
GTTTTGAATCCATAAAGAAGAACCACTAGAAAAATGGTTACATTTGTTACAAGTTATTAGGCTTGTGAATCGGTCTAAAGATAAAGACAAAAGTCAGGTCAATAGTTCTATCTATTAATGCAAAAGTAATCGCCAACCTTCACGTGTATTAAAGCAAAGAAGCCACATTTTCGTACGCATTCTCGGTATATATCCTCCCCTAAAAATGTAGCCATAAAGTCGTTTTACTAAAAAAGAAAAAGCGACACTAGGTCGCTTTTTAGTAAGAGTTTAATTCAACCATTATGCAGTGAGTGACTCGTGCTTCTTAACTAAACCAAAGTCAGCCAGAATTGCGTATGCAGCAGGAATCATAAATAGTACTAGCAAGGTAGAGGCAAAAATACCGAATACAATTGAAATGACTAATGGCTGAATAACCTGAGCTTGCAAACTGGTCTCCGTTAACAGCGGTAATAAGCCAGCAGCTGTCGTCATCGAAGTTAGAAAGACCGCTCTAAAGCGCTCACGGCTGGCTTTGACTACCGAGTCATGAACGCTGTCTCCATCATCAATATGATGGCGGATATATTGCACTAACAAGATAGAATCATTCACAACAATACCGGCCAGTGAAACAAAGCCCATCATACTCGGCATACTTAACGAGTGCCCCAGTATCCAGTGGCCTAACACGACACCAATAAATGCTAACGGAATCGCCATCATCACGACCACAGGCTCTAAATAACTGCGGAATTGATAACTAAGGATAGCGAATACACCAAACAATCCAAGTAAGAAACCTTTGCCCATCGACGCCCCTGTTTTGGCCGCATCTTTAGCTTCACCTTCAAAATCAAAACGCAGCCCAGGGTATTTCTGTTGCAACTCACCAGCTTTATCACTTTGGAATTTAGTCAAAATAGCCGAAGAGCTCACTTTAGTATTGTCAGTATCACCAAAGACACTGATCGTTCTTAAACCGTCGATGCGTTGAATGCGAACATAATTCCTCTGAAAATCTAAAGTCGCTAATGTCGCCAACGGGATTTGGTAACCTTCAGGAGTAATAATTGGGAAGTTAGCTAACTGCTGGAGATCTCCTGCTTGTTCTTTGTCTAGGCGAACCTCGATAGAAATATTCTCAACACCCAGCTGAATCTCATCCGCGGTTTGACCAAAAAATGCTGCCCGCAGTTGAGATGCAATCATTTGACCATTCACGCCATAGGTTTCAACACCCGGACGGAGCTTAACTAATACTTCTTCTTTCCCCATGCGCATGTCATCAAGCACACCATGCACACCTTCAAATTCGTTAAGATAATTTTGAATATCGATGGATGCAGCTTTAAGTTCATCAAGATTATCGTGCTTAACACGGATCTCAATGGCTCGACCACCCGGCCCCATCGTTGGTTGCTTAAACACTAATGAGATTGGGTCTGCTAGTTCGCCAATGTCTTCACGCCACGCATTAATAAATTCGTCGATGATGGTATTACGACTTTCAGCACCCAATAGGTCTAAACGTACTGTAGCTAAATGGGGACCCGACTCGTTGGCGTCTGCATTCGCATTGAACTGGCTAGTAATATGCTGAACAAGCTTTTGACCACCTTCAACTTCCTCGCTCCATTGCTTATCCAACTTCTGAGCTGAAGCGACTATTTTATCGACCACTTTTTCCGTCTGCGCCAACGATGCGCCTGGCGGTAAAATAATGCGGGCTTCGGCGATATCACCATCTAGTTCAGGGAAGGGCTGAAACTTCACTAAGCCACCAGCGATCAGAGAAACTGAAATCAGTAATAAAGCCATCACTCCGCCCATGAAGGCGTAACGGTAGCTTACGACCCTTTCTACAGCCACCATCAAGGTCGTATTACGAAAGTGCTCAAATTTTTCCAATAGAACCACTTTAAAACGCAGTGGCGCTTTTTCTTTTTTCTCTTTATGCAGCGAGTGAGCGAGATGGTTAGGTAAGATCAAAAATGCTTCAACAAGACTTAACGCCAGCACCAAAATCAGAACTTGTGGAACCGCTTTAAGTACCGCACCCATTTCACCATCAAGAAACAGTAAGCTGCCGAAGATACAAACCGTGGTTAAGAAAGAAGACAATACGCCCGGAAAGACTTTTTTCACTCCGTTATAGACGGCGTCATCTACTTTTTGCCCCCTATCTAAATGGGAAGCTATCGACTCTGCAATAACGATGGCGTCATCCATCATGATACCTATCGCCATTAATAAGCCGACCAGTGACATGATGTTGATAGATAACCCTAGGTTAGCCATTAAAAATAAGCCGCCTAAAAATGCCACGGGTAAACCTGCCGCAACCCAGAATGAATATCGCAAACTGAAGAACAACCACATGGTGGCAAACACCAGCACAATACCTTGCCAGCCATTGCTGACCATCATGGTTAATCGATCCCACAATACCGACGATAAATCGTTGGTCATTTGTAAAGTCACACCATCTGGCGCGATGGCTTGTTGCGCTTCTACAAACTGAGTAACACGGTCTTTGATTCGTAGAGCATCGTCTTCTTTGTTCTTACTAACTTTAAGTAACGCGGATGGTTTTCCGTCGAACAGTACTTTTTGCTCATCAAGCTCGAACCTGTCAGTAATTGTGGCTATATCACGTAAACGGATCACTGAACCATTAGGGGCTGAACCGACAATGATACTTTCGAGTTCGAGGGGCTTGACCTTTCGTTCATCAAAACGGATCAAAAAGTTCTTATCTGGAGTTTCGACATTACCACTAGGTAACTTAATATTTTGCCTGCCTATTTGATCAGCGATATCACCAACGCTCAAACCCAATTGACGGATCGCCTGACTATCCAACTCAACCCGATATTGGTGATCAGAAAAACCACTAACTTCAACAAGTGATACATCGTAATCAAGCTTCATGATCCGTTTAAGATCTTCAGCATAGGACTTCAGTTCTGGCCAAGTCGTATTCGCGGTAATCGCTACATCAACCACGGGTTCATTCCAATCCAGCTCCTGAACAATCGGTGATTCAATCTCTGACGGAAAGTCATTAATGGAGTTTATCTGAGTTTGAACATCCACCAGCATGCGGCCGATATCCGCTTTCTCATTCAATTTTAAAATTAAGCGAGCACTGCCCTCTATCGCTTCACACTGAGTCTCTTCGATATTTGCTAACCCATCGACTGCATCTTCCATGCGTATACATAGGCTTTCTTCAACCTCTTGAGGAGAAGCGCCTGGGTAAACAACGCCTGCCATAATGTACGGAGGATCATACTCAGGGAACGTCTCACGTTTAATAGTCGGCAATGAGACCAAGCCCATCAGTAATAAAGCAAGCATCAATAGGTTGGCGGCCGTCGGATGCCTTGAGAAGAATTTGATCATACTGGGTTCTCCTCTATAGCCTTAGTTTCGCGTAATAACATTCCTTCAATCGCAGGGAGAAGATCATTCAAGATCAATTTATCTCCATACTCTAGCTCACCATCAACCACCACCAGGTTGTCACGGCGGTATAACACTGTCACTGACTCAATATGTAAACGACTTTCACTGTCGACTAAATAGATTTTGTCACCATGCAGAGCGCGTTCAGGAATTACCCAGCTTGGGTTCGCTTGCCCTTCAATTTTAGCTTGAACAAACATTCCATTGACTAAAGGAGGTGCGCTGCTTGGCTCTAGCTGTGCGTAATCTTGCGATATTTCTAAGATCACACCAGCTGTTGCTTGGTTCTCGTCGACGGTTTCACTGATACGGGCAACTTTTGCTGGCCAAGATGCGCTCATAGAGCCGCTACTCAATTCGATGCTCGCATTGATATTTGCCATATCAGGACGTGGAATACCTGACTCATCTCGGCTAAAGTCACTCAAACTTGAAGCCAATATTTGCATGTCATGAATCGATAATTGAGCCTCAACTTCCATCACATCAATACCATGGGCGACCAACATTGTTTGTTGAAGATTCACCACTTGGTTTTGTTCAATGTCCACTTGAGCAATACGCATCGCTTGCGGAAGAACAATACTGGTTTTCTCTAATGAGCGCTGAGCTTCTTGCACTTTCGACACGTTCACTTTCACTACGGCTTCCGCCACTCGCTTTTCGTCGGGCATTAAACCAATTTGGTTTTCTATATCTAGGACTAATTTCTGCTGGGACAAAGTGCTTTGCTGTTGCTGATCCACATCAGACTGAGATGTGAGCCCTTTCTTACGTAGGTTTTGTTTACGGTCTAATTCTTTATCGCTGATCGATAAGCGGTTTTTCTCAATTTTTAAAGTTTGTTTAAGATTGTTTTCTTCTTGAGTCAATTTCGCTAATGAGGTTTGGCTTGATTTTAAATCGGCTTGAGCTTGAACCAGTTTTAATTCGTAATCCAAAGGATCAATTCTCAACACTTCTGTGCCTGCGGCTAAGATTTGTCCTTTCTCTAACAAAGGAGAGCGAAATACCACTTTACCGGTGACTTCTGCTATCGCTTTCCATTCTACTTTTGGTGTGATCTTGCCAAAGCCAATAACTTTTGGCGCCATCGCTTTGAGTTCCAAAGGCATAACATCAACCAAACGCGCACGATCTCCTGCGGGCTTAGTGGGTAAATCCGGACGCATGTTAATCGCAGTCACTAGGCTCAATACGCCAACAGCAAGCGCTGGAAAAAATAGTAGTTTTTTATTAAGTTTCATTATGTTGTTTCCTGCGAATGGGAAGGCTGCAATGCATCAACAAAACCTTCAGTCATCAATTGAATATTGTGTTCAATTAAGCGGTTCAAAAACTCTTCATTGAGTTCAATTCCATGTATAGCGAGTAATGGAGGGGGAGCGATGAACGGAAAAACCATTAAGCTGATATAGGAAATACGACACAACTTCGGATCCATTCCTTGCTTTAAAATCCCTCGCTCCATCAACTTCTCAAACATCACATCTTGAGCTGGTTGAGTCACATCTAAGAATACTTTTTCAAGTAACTCTCGCTGAACCTCTGAAGGTGGCATATTCATTACCTGAGCAATCAAGCGAGGAAACTTAGGGACTTTCACCATTTCTTTATAGTAGGTACGCATGAGATCCAAAAAGTTCTCATGGCTACTTTGAACCACGAGCTTTTGCATCTGTAGCTGCATTGGTCGCAAAGTCTCCCGTAGCATGGCTTCAAATAACCCAGCTTTACTTCCAAAATAATAGCGAATCATCGCAACGTTGACACCTGCTCGCTCAGCAACCAAACGTGTCGATACTTTGTCATATGGTTGAACGACAAACAGATCACGGGCGTGTTCAATTAACAACTGCCGCACATCCAGATTCTGTTGAGGTCGTCCTGCTTTACGCGCAGTCATCACTAAAAACCTATCTCTATAATTAATCGCACGATTAATTATAGAGATAAATTGATACGGTAGTAGAAGATTAATTACTCACTATTTAATCAAATGATTAATTAATTTAACCGCATTTTCATTTTTGTTGGTGAATCACTCCACAAAAAAGATTTACTACAAAGTTTTAACCTACACATTAACCAAACGATAAACTAACCCCCCACACCAAAACCACAAAACAGCTAATTAAACCAAAACGGCAAACACGAACAGCACAAACCAAACAAAAACACTGCCAATGAGCGCTGATATTGGATTTTCTTGTTTGACGCTTAGAATAAATTACGGTAAATATGGTGTTAACAGTTTATTTACGGATATTTGTGTAATGATTTTTTCTTCTTCTCGACTGCTGAAACTTCTCCTTATCGTGAACCAATCGCGCGGGTAAGTTGTGGGTCAAGAACTACACAAATATTAAAACCCGCGCCGAGCGGGTTTTTTTGTAACTGACACTTTTAAAAGAACATCATTCTTAATAATAATTTGGATAGCAATCGATTCATTATCGATATAAGGAAGCACCCATGAACGATCAAGTGATAATTTTTGACACGACCTTACGTGATGGCGAGCAAGCGTTGGCTGCAAGCTTAACGGTAAAAGAGAAATTACAGATCGCTTATGCACTTGAACGACTGGGTGTAGATGTTATTGAAGCGGGTTTTCCTGTGTCATCTCCAGGCGACTTTGAGTCAGTACAAACCATTGCGAAGAACATTAAAGGCAGCCGTATTTGCGCCCTTTCTCGTGCAGTTGCGAAAGATATCGATGCAGCGGCTGAAGCGTTAAAAGTTGCCGAGCAGTTCCGTATTCATACTTTCATTTCTACATCGACGGTTCACGTACAAGACAAATTACGCCGTAGCTACGACGATGTTGTAGAGATGGCAGTTAAAGCGGTTAAACACGCTCGTAACTACACAGACGATGTCGAGTTCTCTTGTGAAGATGCTGGCCGTACTCCTATCGACAATCTGTGCCGTATGGTTGAAGCTGCTATCAACGCGGGCGCTAAAACCATCAACATTCCAGACACAGTGGGCTACACAGTTCCTAACGAGTTTGGCGGCATAATCCAAACGCTATTCAATCGAGTACCAAACATCGACCAAGCGATCATCTCAGTTCACTGTCACGATGACTTAGGCATGTCGGTTGCCAACTCAATCGCAGCGGTACAAGCCGGTGCTCGTCAAGTTGAAGGTACTATTAACGGTATTGGTGAACGTGCGGGTAACTGTTCTTTAGAAGAAATCGCGATGATCATCAAAACTCGCCAAGAGTTGCTAGGTGTTCATACTGGTTTGGATCATCAAGAGATTCACCGTACTAGTAAGTTGGTTAGTCAACTTTGCCACATGCCAATTCAAGATAACAAAGCTATCGTTGGTGCTAACGCATTCAGCCACTCTTCAGGTATTCACCAAGATGGCATGCTTAAGAACAAGAACACTTACGAGATCATGACACCTGAGTCTATTGGCTTGAAGAACAAAGCATTGAACCTAACAAGCCGTAGTGGCCGTGCAGCAGTTAAGAGCCACATGGACGCAATGGGTTATAAAGATAATGAATACAGCCTAGATTCTTTGTACGAAGACTTTTTGAAGCTTGCTGACCGTAAAGGCCAAGTTTTTGATTACGATTTAGAAGCGCTAATGCACTTCGCGAACCTACGCGATGAAGATGACTTCTATAAACTTAACTACCTAAGCGTACAATCTGGTAGTGTTATGTCTACTACTAGTATCAAACTGCTATGTGGTGATGAAGAGAAATGCGAAGCCGCTGTCGGTAACGGCCCTGTTGATGCTTTATACCAGTGTATCTACCGCTTAACAGGCTACGAAATTGCATTGGATAAATTCGACCTTACCGCTAAAGGCGAAGGTGAAGATGGCTTAGGTCAAGCTGATATCATTGCTAACTACAAAGGTCGCAAATACCACGGTACAGGCGTTTCAACCGATATCGTTGAAGCCTCAGGTCAGGCACTATTGCACGTAATTAATAGTATTCACCGTGCCGACCAAATAGCTGAAATAAAGCAAAAGAAGATCGCAACAGTTTAATACCCAATAACAGAGCCCTAGAGCCGATGTTGTTGGCTTTAGGGACAAAATTTAAAACGAGCTAAATAGCTCAGTAACAAGAATTAAAGGATTAACATGACTGATAAATCATACAAGATTGCCGTACTACCTGGTGATGGCATTGGCCCAGAAGTAATGCAGCAAGCACATAAAGTGCTAGACGCGATTGAAAAGAAGCACGCTATTAGCTTCTCTCGTGACGAGTATGATGTTGGTGGTATTGCGATTGATAACCACGGCTGTCCACTACCAGAAGCAACAGTTAAAGGCTGTGAAGAATCTGATGCTGTATTATTCGGTTCTGTAGGTGGTCCTAAATGGGAACATCTTCCACCGAATGACCAACCAGAGCGTGGTGCCCTACTTCCACTACGTAAGCATTTCCAACTATTCTGTAACCTACGTCCAGCGCAAATCCATAAAGGTCTAGAGTCTTTCTCTCCTTTACGTGCTGACATTTCAGGTAATGGTTTCGACATCGTTGTGGTACGTGAACTAACAGGCGGTATCTACTTCGGCCAACCTAAAGGTCGAGAAGGCGAAGGCGCAAATGAAAAAGCGTTTGATACAGAAATTTACCACCGTTACGAAATCGAGCGTATTGCAAAGATTGCTTTCGAATCTGCTCGCCTACGTAACAAAAACGTATACTCAATCGACAAAGCAAACGTTCTACAGAGCTCTATCTTATGGCGCGAAGTTGTTGAAGAGATCGCTAAAGACTACCCAGATGTAACACTAAATCACATGTACATCGACAACGCGACCATGCAACTAATCAAAGACCCATCTCAGTTCGACGTAATGCTATGTTCGAACATCTTCGGTGACATCATCTCAGATGAGTGCGCAATGATCACAGGCTCTATGGGTATGCTTCCTTCAGCAAGCCTGAACGAAAGCAACTTTGGTCTATACGAACCTGCAGGCGGCAGTGCTCCTGATATCGCAGGCAAGAACATCGCGAACCCTGTTGCACAGATCCTTTCTGCAGCACTCATGCTTCGTTACAGCCTAGGTGAAGAAGCTGCTGCACAAGACATCGAAACAGCGGTATCTAAAGCGCTTTCTGCTGGTGAACTAACGGCAGACCTTGCTGGTAAGAACCAAGCCCTAACAACCTCTGAGATGGGCGATAAAATTGCTGAGTACATCCTAGCGTCATAGAACGCAGACTCAGCGAACATCACCACTAATAAGAATACTCTCAACCTACCTTGTTAACTAACTTGGTAGGGTTGGAATAAACACTGGGACTGATGCTCCCAAGGAAGAAAAGCTATGTCGACAAACCAGCAAGCCAAAACCTTATACGAGAAAGTTTATGACGCTCACGTTGCAGTAGCAGCGGAAGGCGAAAACCCGATTCTTTATATCGACCGCCACCTAGTCCATGAAGTAACGTCACCTCAAGCTTTTGATGGTTTACGTGAAAAAGGCCGTAAAGTACGCCAAGTAGGCAAAACTTTTGCAACTATGGATCACAACGTATCGACACAAACCAAAGACATTAATGCTTCTGGCGAGATGGCTCGTATCCAAATGGAAACGCTATCGAAAAACTGTGAAGAGTTTGGTGTAACGCTTTACGACCTAAACCACAAATACCAGGGTATTGTCCACGTAATGGGCCCAGAGCTAGGTATTACTCTACCGGGCATGACCATCGTATGTGGTGACTCACACACGGCAACACACGGTGCATTTGGTTCTTTAGCATTCGGTATCGGTACTTCTGAAGTTGAGCACGTTCTAGCAACTCAAACGCTAAAACAAGCTCGCGCTAAAACCATGAAGATCGAAGTAAAAGGCAAAGTCGCTGAAGGCATTACCGCAAAAGATATCGTACTCGCGATCATCGGCAAGACAACAGCCGCTGGCGGTACAGGCTATGTGGTTGAATTCTGTGGTGAGGCAATTACTGACCTTACAATGGAAGGTCGCATGACGGTATGTAACATGGCAATCGAACTGGGTGCGAAAGCAGGCTTAATCGCTCCTGATGCAACGACTTACGAATACATCAAAGGTCGTAAGTTCTCTCCTGAGGGCGAAGATTTAGAAGCAGCTATTGAATACTGGAACACATTGAAAACCGATGCTGATGCAGAATTCGATGCTGTTGTGACGCTAGAAGCTGCAGATATCAAACCACAAGTTACTTGGGGAACCAATCCCGGTCAGGTTATCTCGGTAGACACACCAATCCCTGCACCAGAAAGCTTTGCAGATCCTGTTGAAAAGGCATCTGCCGAAAAAGCTTTGGCTTACATGGGACTAGAGGCGGGTAAATCTCTATCGGATTACAACGTCGATAAAGTCTTCGTGGGTTCTTGTACTAACTCACGTATCGAAGACATGCGTGCAGCGGCAGCAGTAGCGAAAGGCCGCCAAGTAGCGAAACATGTTCAAGCATTGATCGTTCCTGGTTCTGAGCAAGTAAAAGCACAAGCTGAAGCTGAAGGCCTGGATAAGATCTTCATCGAAGCAGGCTTTGAATGGCGCCTACCAGGCTGCTCTATGTGTCTTGCAATGAACAACGACCGTCTAGGTCCACAAGAGCGCTGTGCTTCTACATCAAACCGTAACTTTGAAGGCCGCCAAGGCCGTGATGGTCGTACGCACCTAGTTAGCCCAGCAATGGCAGCCGCAGCGGCTATCGCTGGTCACTTTGTCGATATTCGTGAACTTTAATTAGAGGATTTAACATGTCAGGTTTTCAACAACACACCGGATTAGTCGTTCCTCTAGATACGGCCAACATCGATACTGATGCGATCATTCCAAAGCAATTTCTACAGAAAGTAAACCGCATTGGTTTTGGTAAGCACTTGTTCCACGATTGGCGCTTCCTAGATGACGCAGGCCAACAACCAAACCCTGAGTTTGTAATGAACGAAGCTCGCTACCAAGGCGCTTCAATTCTTCTGGCTCGTGAAAACTTCGGTTGTGGCTCATCTCGTGAACACGCACCTTGGGCGCTTGCCGATTACGGTATCCAAGTAATGATTGCGCCAAGCTTTGCAGACATCTTCTACGGTAACTCCATCAACAACCAAATGGTTCCGGTTCGATTGACTGAGCAAGAAGTGGATGAGATTTTCCAATTCGTAGAAGCAAACGAAGGCGCTGAAGTCACTGTTGATTTAGAAGCAATGAAAGTTAGCGCGAATGGCAAACAGTACTCGTTTGAAATTGATGAGTTCCGTCGCCACTGCCTGCTTAACGGGTTAGACAACATCGGTCTCACCCTACAGCACGCCGATAAGATCTCTGAATTTGAAGCTAAAATCCCTAACTTTCTAAAATAACGAAGTTTTGAAATAGCCTCACACAGTTTGAATACAAATAAAGGTTGGCCTAATGCCAACCTTTTTTATTGGCTCGACTTTATTATTTAACTGAAGAGCGATGAAAGGAAATGGTAAGCCATAAGGTCTTAGTAGTCAGTCATCAGGAGAATGCAATGAAACAACTACTCATTATTATCAGCCTATTTTTCTCAACCTTAGCTTGGTCAGCCCCTAAATCAGAACTTTGGCCTTATTGGAATCAAAGCAACGAGACCAATCTAGAACAAATATCTCATCAAGATTGGCAGCAATTCCTCGACAGCTACCTAATAAAACAAGGGCAAAACACATTAGTTCGTTATCAAACGGTGAGCACTGCAGATAAGGCAAAGCTGAAGCTATATATCAAGAAGCTAGAACAGGTTAATCCGCTCGACTATTTAAAATCAGAGCAATATGCTTATTGGGTTAACCTATACAACGCCATTACTGTCGATTTGATTCTTGATGCCTACCCGATAAAATCGATCACTAAACTTGGTGGATTATTTAGTTTCGGGCCATGGGGAGATGATGTGGTAGTCGTTAACAGGAAGTCACTAACACTCAACGACATTGAGCATCGAATCTTAAGACCTATTTGGCAAGACCCACGCACACACTACGCGGTAAATTGTGCGAGTTTAGGGTGCCCTAACCTACAACTTCAAGCCTTTACGGCTGACAACACCGAGGCTCTACTAGAACAAGCAGTCTCTGAGTTTGTTAACAGTGACAAAGGTGTGTTGGTTAAAGGCAATAAGCTCCAGCTATCATCGATTTATGAATGGTTTGCTGTGGATTTTGGTACAGAGAAACAACTCATTCAACACTTAGACCAATATCGAACAGAAGCAGTAACCAATACTCAAAATATCAGTTATGACTACGACTGGTCGCTCAACCAAGCTAACTAGCTCTAACGCTAAACTTCATAACTAAAGCAAAACAAAAAAGAGGCTAGGGTTTTATCAACCACTAGCCTCTTCTCAATTCATTGACCGTATCTCTACAATTAAAAACTTGAGCCCGGTTGCTGCAAGAATTCTACTTCTTCAGGAGTCGAAGTTCGCCCTAGCACTTCATTACGATGAGGGTAACGACCAAAACGTTCAATGATAACCTTATGCTTAAACTCAAAATCCAAATTATGTTCTAGTCCAGTTTGAGAAAAGAGCCCCACGGCTTGTTCATGGACTAACAAAGACTCACTATGCATATAAGGCATATACAGGAAGCTTTTTTGTTGTTGACTAAGCTGATGGTCAAAACCGCCCGCTACCGCTTCTTGAGCTAAAGCCAGCGCCATCGGATCAGCCGTAAACGCTGCTAGACTATTTCTTCCAATATTTCGAGAAAACTGATCCAACACGATAATCTCAGCCAAACGGCCTTGTGCTGTTTGGCGCCACTCAAATAACTCACCTTGGATGGCTGCTTTGTGCAGGTCAGCAAAACGAGAATCAATCAAAGCGTCAATCTCAGTTCCACCAGTAAACCAGTCTTTAGGCGTCAACTCATCGAACCAAAAATCTAGAACATCCTGATACGTTATTGTCATATAATTCCCTTTAATAAAA
Organism: Vibrio makurazakiensis; assembly: GCF_050337375.1. Classification (NCBI taxonomy): domain Bacteria; kingdom Pseudomonadati; phylum Pseudomonadota; class Gammaproteobacteria; order Vibrionales; family Vibrionaceae; genus Vibrio; species Vibrio makurazakiensis. The sequence continues at coordinate 12,410 of NZ_JAKJSW010000057.1, forward strand.
CCGAGTAACTTGATGTCATTACTCGGTTTAGTATTTGATTACTTAAAACCTTTGACCTTCTTAATTAAGTCATAAGCATTTTGAATTTCTTGCGACTTCTCTTTCGCGACATTCATCATCTCTGGTGGTAAGCCTTTCGCCATCAACTTATCAGGGTGATGCTCATTCATAAGTTTTCGATAGGCCTTCTTCACGGCTTTGCCATCAGAACTATCACTCACACCTAACACATTATACGCATCAGCTAATTGATCCGCTTGTGATGCTTGTTGCCAGCCAGATGACTGTTGCTGTCCTCCATGACCGCCGAAACCTCCCCCCTGCTGCTGGAAACGAAATGCCGCTTCTTGCATTTTTAAGCGCTGTTCAAGTTGATCTGTAGAGAAGCCTAACCCACGAGCAATTTTGTGCAGTACATTACGCTCACTAGGGTGTAAATCGCCATCGGCAAATGCAGCCGATATCTGTAATTCTAAAAAAAACTGTAACAAGTCAAAACGGCCACCCGCTGAAATCTTCACGCGCTCTAAAGTTTCGTCCAACGGGAAGCCAGTTTCTTTACCATCACGGAAAGCATCTTGAGCAGACTTGCGAAGTTCGCCATGTAAGCTCATTCGATCCATCATAGTGCTAGCCAATTGGATCTCTTCTCGAGTCACTTGACCTTTTGCTTTTGCTACATGCCCCATGACAGCAAACGCTGCTTTAAAAAACTCTTCTTGGCGTTCTGCCTGGCTCGGACCACTACCAAAGCCAGAACGCTTAAAACCAGCTTGGTTAAGACGGCGAGCTTTATCAAATTGATGCCCTAGAAATAGGCCAAAGATAGATCCTACTAATCCACCAAATAAAAAGCCAAAAAAGGCACCAAGGATTTTGCCAAATATCTGCATTATATTTTCTCTAGTTGTGAATTTTTTCTATGTTCAGCGGTCTTATAGTGCTGGATGCAATTATTTCCTTTATCATAAGGAAAACAGTTTTATTAATTTGATTGATTCATCTCAATCAATTTCTCGTGACACAGGATAGTTCAATTTCATGCAATGTTTTTCCCGCACCTTGTTAGCCGCTTCTATTAGCACGGCCTTATACGTGTCGACTGCTCAAGCTGAAACAGAAATAACAAACGATAATAGTGTGCAGGAAATGCCCTCTATAGATCAATGCTTGATCGAACCTTCTTCAGAAAACGATACACAATTACCAGCTTTAGTTGAAGCTGACCACTTAGAAGCAATCAATGGGCAAAAAGCTACCTATGTCGGTGATGTAAAAGTCACTCAAGGTAATAAAACCATTTTAGCGGATAATGTGACTCTTCATCAGCAAGAGAATATTGTAGTAGCAGAAGGTAATGTCACTTTTAATGATGGTCAAATCAAAGCACTATCGGATAAAGCGACCAACAACCTCACCACTGACGAAATGACTCTCGAAAACACCGACTATGAGTTCCTGTGCGAGCCTGGTCGTGGTGATGCGGTCTATGTAGCTAAAACGGGCAAAGCAGTTTATGAAATTGAAGACGGGTCAATAACTTCATGTCCTATTGGTGACAACGCTTGGCGCATGCGTGCTTCTAGCATTAGCGTCGATCAAAATGAAGAAGAAGCGACTTTCTACAATCCTCGATTCGAGATTCAAAGTGTCCCAGTCTTCTATCTTCCTTATTTAACTGTGCCTATTGGTGATACACGTAAAACGGGTTTTCTATACCCAACGGTTTCCTACGGTTCAAGTGACGGTTTTGAAGCTGAAGTTCCTATTTACTGGAACTTAGCACCTAACTACGATTTAGAAACAACTCTTAAGTACATGCAAGAGCGTGGCACTCAGCTCAATAGTGAGTTCCGATACTTGAATGACTTTGGTACCGGTAGCATCAAGTCAGAAATACTTCCTGACGATGCCAAGCACCCAGAAAAAGGCAACCGCTGGGGTGCGCAATATTCCCACATAGGTATATTCCAAGAAAATTGGAAAGTAGAAATTGACTACTCGAAAGTCAGTGATATTGGTTACTTTTCAGATATAGATTCGAGTATTGGTAATCAAGAAGATGGTCAACTATTACAAGAAGGAAGAGCAACTTATCGCTCACAATCTTGGGATGCATCACTACTAGTTCGTGATTTTCAAGTGTTAACTGATACTGGAAACCTACCGTACCGCTTAATGCCGCAACTTGAATATAACTACTATGCACCTGAAGTCATGAAGTATCTCGACTTTGATGTGATTAGCCATGTATCACAATTTGCTACTGATGCAGATGGAGCACCGTCAGCGACACGAGTTCATGTAGAGCCCGGAATTACTATTCCGGTAGGCAATACTTGGGGCACATGGACCACAGAAGCTCGGCTACTTGGTACATATTATCAGCAAGATCTTGATGGTGTAGATACAACATCGGGAACAAAAGAAACAAACCCGTATTTGGGGTTAGAAGACACCGTGTCTCGTGTAATACCTGAATTTAGAACTCACGCTGGTGTTGTGTTGGAGCGTGATACAACCATCTTTGAAAATTACACTCAAACTTTAGAACCTCAAATCCAATATCTGTATGTACCTAAAGAAGATCAAAGTAATATTGGCAATTACGATACAACGTTATTACAAACCGACTATTACGGACTATTCCGAAGTCGTAAATACAGTGGTGTTGACAAAATTTCTGAAGCCAATCAAATCAGCTATGGTGCTTCGTCTCGATTTTTTGATGATTCCTATAAAGAGCGCTTAAACATCTCTTTCGGTCAAATTTACTACATAGATAAAGACACTAAAGCTTCTTCGGATGGCGAAGAGTCTTCCACAAAGTCAAATTACTCCTCATGGGCTGTAGAAATGGACTTTAACTATGATGATTACTTGTTTTATCACGGCGGCGTTCAATACGATATAGACACCTCTGCGATGCAGTTAGCCAACAGTACGCTCGAATACCGTTTTAATGGGGGCTACATTCAAACTAACTACCGTTATGTAACTAAAGCATATTTAGATGAAACTGTCGGCAGTACAGTAGATATCGACTCGATAACTAAAGAAGGCATTTCTCAAGCTGGTTTACTCGGCGCTTACCAAATATCTCCGAAGTGGCACGCTAGTGCTCAATATTTTTATGACCTAAATGATGAAATAGACCTAGAGTGGTTAGCTAACCTTAGATACCGCTCTGATTGTTGGTACATCGGCTTTACCTATAGTAATCAACTAAAAAGCTGGGACGGTATCGGGTACACAGACACAAACTCTAATCCCGTTTATGAAAGCAATTTGAGCTTAAACTTCGGTATTATAGGTTTTGGTACAAGCATTGGTTCTGACTCAACGGCAACAGGTGCAGATGCCGCCGGTAGCTCGCTAGGCTACGGCCGCCCATTTTTCTTAAATAACTAATTTTTTATTTACTGACTTATAGTTGGTAAAGCTTAAAGGACTACAAATGAAATTGTGGAAAAAGACTTTAATCAGTTTAGCCGCAACATGCAGCGTATCAACGAGCATAGCGGCACCCGTTGAACTAGATAAAGTGAGTGTTATCGTCAATGAAGGCGTGATACTGCAAAGTGATATTGATACGTCAATGAAAACGCTACGTGCCAATGCGAAGAAAAACAATCAAGCACTGCCGCCGCAAGATGTATTGGTTGAGCAAGTTCTAGAAAAATTAATCGTCGATACCATTCAAACTCAAGAAGCAGAAAGAATTGGTGTACGTATTGATGACAACCGCTTAAATGAAGCGATTGCTGAAATTGCAAAAAACAATAACCAAACCATTGATCAACTGACTGCGTCCGTAGCTGCTGAAGGGTTGAGCTATAGTGCGTTCCGAGAGCAGGTTCGCAAAGAGTTAGCGGCAAGTGAAGCTCGTAATGCATTAGTTCGTCAGCGTATCAATATTCTACCTGCAGAAGTTGACAACCTTGCTGAAATTCTAGCTCAAGAAACTAACGCAACGGTTCAGTATAAAATTGGTCATATTCAGCTTCGATTTAGTGATGACCAAACCAAAGAAGAGCTAGAGGTTCAAGCCACTGAGCTAGTGGAAGAATTAAACTCAGGTAAAGACTTCAGCACTATGGCTTATACCTACTCTAAAGGACCTAAGGCACTTCAAGGTGGCGACTGGGGCTGGATGCGTAAAGAAGAAATGCCTACCATTTTTGCAGATCAAATCAAACTGCAAAATAAAGGCAGTATTATTGGTCCTTTCCGCAGTGGTGTAGGCTTCCACATTCTAAAAATTGAGGATGTGAAAGGCTTAGAAACGGTTGCTGTTACCGAAGTTAATGCTCGTCATATATTGCTAAAACCAACTGTAATTCTTAGTGATGAAGGTGCAAAGTCGCAGCTCAATGAGTTTATTCGTCGTATTAATGCGGGCGAAGCAACCTTTGGTGATTTGGCCCAACAACACAGCCAAGATCCAGGTTCTGCTGTACAAGATGGAGAGTTAGGCTACCAAACTCCCGATCTATATGTCCCTGAGTTTAAGCACCAAGTTGAAACTTTAGAAAAAGGCACTATCAGTGCACCATTTAAAACGGTTCATGGCTGGCATATCGTCGAAGTATTAGATCGACGTGAAGTTGATAGAACAGATTCAGCGATGAAAAATAAAGCGTATCGAATTCTTTTCAATCGTAAATTCAACGAAGAAGCAGGAGCATGGTTACAAGAAATCCGTGCAAGTGCGTTTGTTGAAATGGTTGGAGATAACGAAAATGACAATTAGACGAATTGCCGTTACTGCAGGAGAACCTGCGGGAATTGGCCCCGATTTAGTTGTAGCACTTTCTCAAGAAGATTGGCCACATCAAATCGTTGTTTGCGCTGATAAACAAATGCTAGCTGAACGAGCAAAAATTCTGGGAATTTCATTAGAACTTATAGACTATGACGCGTCTATCCCAGCTAAAGCACAACGTTCTGGGACCTTGGTAGTTAGTCATTTACCCTTGGCTGAACCGAGCATTGTTGGCGAGCTTAATGAAGCGAACGGTCATTATGTATTAAATACATTAGAAAGCGCAGCAATAGGCTGTATGAATGATGAATTTGATGCTATTGTCACCGGCCCTGTTCACAAGGGGGTAATTAACCGAGCTGGAGTCGCATTTAGCGGACACACTGAGTTTTTTGCCGAGAAGTCCAATACACCATTAGTGGTTATGATGTTGGCAACTGAAGGTTTGCGAGTTGCACTAGTCACAACGCACATCCCTCTATCACACGTCTCTAAAGCAGTAACTGAAGAACGACTGGAAAAAATCATCCATATTCTTCAAAAAGACTTAGTCGAAAAGTTTGCTATAGAGAAGCCAACTATCTATGTGTGTGGTCTAAACCCTCATGCAGGTGAAGATGGTTGCCTAGGACGTGAAGAGATCGAAACGATCACCCCGACCCTAGAAAAAATTCGACAACGAGATGGCATTAACCTAGTTGGCCCATTGCCAGCTGACACCATCTTTAATGAGAAATATCTGCAAGATGCAGATGCTGTTTTAGGTATGTATCACGACCAAGTATTACCAGTATTAAAATACAAGGGCTTTGGTCGTTCAGTGAACATCACACTAGGCTTACCATTCATTCGAACTTCGGTTGATCATGGTACAGCTCTGGATTTGGCAGGCAAAGGCCTAGCTGATACAGGGAGCTTTAGAACAGCGCTCACGCACGCCATTGAATTAGTAGAGAAAAAGCAATGAGAAATGATGTCCACTTAGGACACAAAGCGCGTAAACGTTTTGGTCAAAACTTCCTGAATGATCCGTATATTATCGACGGAATCGTATCAAGCATTAACCCACTACCAGGTCAAAACTTAGTAGAAATTGGCCCTGGTCTTGGTGCAATCACTGAACCTGTAGGTAAACTTACCGATAAATTTACGGTCATTGAGCTAGATAGAGACCTTGCAGAACGTCTGCGTAATCACCCTGATCTTGCTGACAAGCTAACGATCTATGAAGGCGATGCAATGAAGTTCGATTTCGAACAACTTGTTAAGCCGAACAATAAGCTACGCATCTTCGGCAACTTGCCATATAACATCTCTACACCATTGATGTTCCATCTATTTGAATTCCATAAAGATGTTCAAGACATGCACTTTATGCTTCAAAAAGAAGTGGTTAATCGCCTAGCTGCTGGTCCGGGTACTAAAGCTTACGGTCGTCTTACCGTTATGGCTCAATACTACTGTAAAGTCACTCCTGTGTTAGAAGTGCCACCAACAGCATTTGTTCCGCCGCCAAAAGTTGACTCTGCTGTAGTACGCCTTCAACCATATGAAGTCCTTCCTTACCCAGCGAAAGACCTAAAATGGTTAGATCGTGTATGTCGTGAAGGCTTCAACCAACGTCGTAAAACAGTTCGTAACTGCTATAAGAGCTTAATCAGCAAAGAAGTTCTTGAAGAGCTTGGCGTTAACCCAGGTATGCGCCCTGAGAACCTAACTCTGGAGCAGTTTGTTGATATGGCAAACTGGCTATACGACCAGAACAACACTGAAAAATAATAAAAAGGCTCCTACACTTCGGTGAGGAGCCTGTTTTTTATCGGTGACATTTTTACATGCAAATGTCTGATAGTGTGCCTTATCTTTTACATTCTGTACTTCATCTTGCTCTATCCTCTATTTTCACTTACCGTATCAACAATAATGGCTATCCAAATATATGGATAATTGGCTCAATCTAAGGAGCGAATATGGATATTTCGACGCCCTGCATCAAGTGCCAAGTACACACCAAGTATATTGCTGAGCAATCAGAACCAGACAAAGACCGCTACGTATTTGCTTATATCATTACAATCAAGAACCTCAGTAAAACTCCGGTTCAATTACTGACACGCCGATGGCTGATCACTGATGCCAATGGTAAACAGCTAACTATTGAAGGTGATGGGGTTGTCGGAAAACAGCCCGTGATTGACGCCAATGATGAATATACTTATACCAGTGGCACTGTCATAGAAACCCCTGTAGGTGTAATGCAAGGTCATTACGTTATGAACGACTATCAGGGGCAAGACTTTTTGGCTCAGGTAGATCCATTCAGACTCGCCATTCCTAATATTCTCAATTAATAAGAAACGAACTGTGTCTAATTATATCGTTGGTGATATCCAAGGTTGCTTTGATGAACTCATGCGACTACTCAAAACCGTAGAGTTTGATCCTAAGTTTGATACTTTATGGGTTGCCGGAGATCTTGTCGCTCGTGGTCCAAAGTCGTTAGAAACGCTGCGCTTTATCAAAGGGCTCGGAGCAAGCGCTAAAGTTGTGTTAGGCAATCATGACTTACATTTACTCGCAGTTTCATTGGATTTATTTCCTGCTAAAGGAAAGGATAAGACAAAACCAATTATAGAAGCAGAAGATAGGTATGAACTGCTAACGTGGTTACGTCAACAGCCTCTACTTCAGGAACATGAAAATTTTGTCATGTGTCATGCAGGTATCTCGCCTCAATGGGATCTAGAAACCGCCCGTAAAGCTAACTTGGAAATACAAGATCTTCTACGTTCAGACAAATGGACTTGGTTGATCGAAAACATGTATGAAAATCAGCCTGATCTTTGGAATAATCAATTAACAGGTATTGAACGCTATCGATACATCATCAATAGCTTTACACGAATGCGTTATTGCTCAAATTCATACCATATCGACATGACATGTAAACTTCCACCCAATGAAATCAAAGATGACGAACTCGTTCCATGGTTCAAAGTCTCCGCAAGAACTCCAATTGAAAAAACAATTTTGTTTGGTCACTGGGCGGCACTAAAAGGCTATTCGGGTGAAGAAGTTATTGGCCTTGATACAGGCTGTGTTTGGGGAGGAGAACTGACACTATTACATTGGGAAGAACATAAATTCTATCGTCAGAAAGCTCTTTGAAAATAAGCACGGAAAAGAGAACGAATAGCAATAATGACCCTGTGAATGAAGTCATTATTGCTCACTAGGTTAATCAAATTAGTTATTGACGATCTAGAACTACAAATTCCATATCATGCTTATTCTTTTCATCTGCACCGTATGACTCGCTTATTACTTGAGTCCAGTCTTTCCCCCAATCAGGGAACTGGGTATCGCCGTCGACTTCGAAATCAATGAATGTCAGATACAGTTTGTCAGCCTTAGGCAAACAGCTTTGATAAATTGAACCACCACCAATGATCATCACCTCTTCAACGTCAGCAACAACTTCAAGAGCTTGATCTATAGAAGTAACAGTCGTCACACCATCAATAACTAAGTTTGAATCACGGCTAATTACGATATTTAAACGTCCAGGTAACGGCCTACCAATCGAGTCATAGGTCTTTCTCCCCATCACTACAGGCTTACCCATGGTGACCTTCTTAAACCAAGCAAAATCTGCAGGTAAGTGCCATGGCATCTGGTTGTCTTTACCGATAATGCGATTGTTTGCCATTGCGGCAACCATACTAATGATCATGTCTATGGTCCTATCTATTTTTAGTAACGTTCCGTTATCCCAACTCTAAACTATCGGGCGACGGCGATAGAATAACAGTCCCGGCATGGCTAATCCAATCGCCAGCCCTGCGATAATAAACATCGCTTTAAGGAAGTTTTCCATTAAAGTGGCCAGCAGCTCTGGTGTGTAACCTAAATTATTGATTTCAACCATGGCGATCATCGCTTTAAAGGCAAAGACACCCGGTACCATAGGTATCAGAGCCGCAACAGTAAATACCTTCGGGTGAGCTAATAAACGATGTGACCAATGAACACCTATCATCCCAACAATAGTAGCGGCAAAGAAAGTTGCCCATTCTATTGGAATGCCAAAATCCATCATCAAATAACGGCTGCCATGACCAATTGCACCACCTAATGCGCAATAGATGAGTGCCCTTTGAGGTACATTGAACACAAGAGCAAAACCAACAGCAGGAATAGCAGCAAAGAACATGTCGTTGACTAAGCCGAATAGTAAGTTGAAGAAATCCATTAGTTTATCCATCCCCATACGCCCGTTAAGCTCATTGCACCTACAATGCCAAGGCTCGTTGCTAAGGTTAATAAACTCGCCATAGTAAAACGGGCAATTCCCATATTGATATGACCTTTCAGCATATCCGCCACCGAGTTAATCAATGGGAAACCAGGAACTAACATCAATACAGAAGAAGCCATCGCAATGGTTGGTTGATTACCAATACCATGCATAACGGCTTGTGCTGACACAAGTGTCGTCACAAACGCGGTAATAGCGAAGTTAAGTAGTGGATTGAAATGCCGATGACCAATTTCTTGACGAACGATCATACCGGTTGCTGAAGCGATAAATGTCATGGCGAATACATTCCAGTCACCGCCAGCTAATCGACTAAAAGAAGCACAAGATAACCCTATCATCACAACGACTAACCAGCGGTTATATCGTTCAGGGCTAATAGCATTTAGCTTTCGCTGAGCGAGGCTGCAGTCTAAAATGCCTTTTTCCATCATAATACAAATACGTTGGATCTGAGTAATCGCGCGCATGTTTATTCCACGATCAGCACAACTACGCGTGGTTGTAATACAGTGATCTGCTATCCGAGTTGTGACGACTAGCGAGTTAGCAGATAACGCAACCTCCACTTCATCAACACCACTAGCGATACCGATCCTTCTCATAATGTCGCCAACCAATGTACTTTCAGCACCGTGCGCCAATAGTATTTGTCCAGCTTGAGCGACTAACCTAGATATCGCTCTCTGTTGTGAAGCCATGATTCCTTCCATGTATATGAATAATTCCTAAGCACCAGTTTGCATCAAACCAGAAAGACTCAACATGATTTAGATACAAAAAAGCCGCAATTTTCATTGCGGCTTTTCTTATATCATCAAAACTTAGTCACGAACGTAGATAACATGACCGTCATCTTCTTCGTCGTCCCAGTCGTCCCAATCATCTTCAGTTACAACATTCTTACCGCTCATCGCGTCTTTGTGGTAATCATCCCACATG
>NZ_JAKJSW010000411.1:0-1791 GCF_050337375.1 Vibrio makurazakiensis
CCATGTATCAGTACAACGAAAAACTCAATATCGGTGCAAGCTTCCGATCTAAAGTTGAGCATGAATTTGATACTAATCTATCAGGCCCGATGCAAGTTGGGATCGTTACAGAGTTAGCCGTACCTGCCATTGCAGACATTAGTTCAAGTTACGCTCTGACTAATGATTTAAACTTACTCGCCAGTATTCAATTACACCGCTGGAGTGAATGGGATCAAACATCTTTCGGTGATCAAGTCGCTATTCAGCGTGACTGGGAAGACGTTTGGAAGTTTGCTATCGGTACCGACTATCGATTAAATGCAGACTGGCGTTTGAAAGCAGGCTTCTCGTATGAGACATCCCCTCAAGATGACCCAACGAAACAGTGGGTTGATCTACCTGTCGGAGAGCAATATCGCTACTCAGTTGGTGCTAGCACACAGTGGGAAGAGTATACCTTCGACATTTTCTATGAATATGCTGATTTAGGCTCTGTCGATATTGCGCGTGATGGTCGAGTCGAAGGTCAGTTCCTCGACGTAACAGGCTCGTTCGATGGGCGCATTCACTTCATCGGCGCAAGCATGACATTCTAAGGTAGCAGATGCACAAAATAGCAATCACCGCTATAGCGCTTTGTACTGTCATAGGATCAGCTTTAGCGGAAGAAAAACATCACGAAGACCCTACTAAGATCATTACTAAAGTGGGGATTTCATACAGCGAAGGAGTGAATTTTTCAGGCTCTTTGGGCCTAGATGAGTCTCGTAAGGTCAATGGTAGTGTCAACGCAGATGGAGATGAATGGCGTGTCGGTGGCTCATGGCTGTTTCCCGTTGGTATCATAAACTTTAACTTTAGCCGCGCTGAATACGAACCTGAAGGTCATCGAAATAATTACAGCATTGGTACGTTTATCCCACTCAGTTACTTTGGTATCGAACCTATGGGATGGCAGATTTTTCCTATGGCTGGATACAACTATAACGATGGCGATATTGCCCACTTTGATGATAGTAATGTGGAGAACGACTATGTGATGTTGCCCGCTTCATCACACGGTGGGTATTTAGGCGCATTTACGTTAAGGCCGCTGACAGACAAGTGGACGTTCATGGCTTTTGGTGGTGGCTCTATGGGCTCAGACAACTATTCAGGCTATTGGACTGGTGCAGGGCTAAGCCATAAGTTGACGGATGCTCAGTCTTTCAATTTCTATGGAGTGCTCGCCGAAGACGATTACGGTGAAAACAACCGAATAGGTATTTCATATACCTACGAGTTTAAATAATCTTTTAGGTAAAGTAAGAAAGCCCTAACGACGTATACATGTCGCTAGGGCTTTCTTTTGTTTTAAGGCACAAGATAAGCCAACATTCACTCTAGACTAGTCAATTAAGGTTCGTCCATTGTCGCCTTGTTCATAGATACACAAACTGACTCGAGAGAGCGTTTTTATCTCTTTTAGGCTCACGACTAGGCTGTTGTTACCCGTCGACATATTCTTTTTCAAACGCTCAACAAGTAACGCTACTTCTGCAATATCAGCTTTCGCTTTAGGTACCCTTGTCTTTATGAAGTTGAACCACTTCTCACTCATATTACGGCTTACTTTCGCCAGCACTTCAGAGTTTGTAATGGTAAACGGCTTATTAAGTGCTCCACCGTCTCGCAGAATGTCATAAATAATGTGTCCATTCTTCTTTGCGACCATCATGTTTTTGGTATTAAGTTGGAGCTCGCCAATATGACCGTTCGCCATTTTCAAAAAGAACTTAATGTCTTTGTAGCCAGCATCGGTTGCACCAC
>NZ_JAKJSW010000412.1:0-1785 GCF_050337375.1 Vibrio makurazakiensis
TGCCACTGCTGTAGATAGGAGAGTCTTATTCATTTTCATTATTATATTCACTGAAATAGAGTTATTTAGTCGGCAAATTCTACTTTTAGAGTCTTTACTTTAAAAACTAAATTTGAATAAAACAGTGTTTTGGTTGCAAAAATGTTAAATGTGGTGGTTTTTTGATTAAAATGGAAAGATGTTTCATGATTGTTGCAAAGTTTGAGCGTACACCCGTGTTTCAATTAAGGTGGTTCATGCTACAGGTGTAAACCAAAAATAGATAAAATCATTATGAGAAGATAAAGAAAAGGGCCGCAAAAGCGACCCTTGGTATAAAACTCAATTTGCTATTAGAAGCTGTAGCTGTATTGAACACCCGCTAGGATTGCGTCAGCATGAGTTGTTGCCGTTAGTGCTGGTTGACCGTTACTGTACTCAGTAACTGAAACATCTTCACCAAGAAGGTAAGTGAAGCCGAAGTCAACTGTGTGTTTCTCAATTRCGTAGCTGAAACCTGCTGAGAACCATTGGCGATCTGAGTCAGGTACAGAGATAGRTGTCTTTTGGTCTTGAGCAGCAGTGTCATACATGTAACCTGCACGTAGAGTCCAAGCTTCATCTAGGAAGTATGTACCACCAATTGCGTAGTGCCAGCCGTCTTGCCATTGGTATTCGTTTAGAGCTGTACGGCCAGCAGGAGTGTTGATGTCTAAAGTATCGAACGTGCTCCAACCAATCCATTGCACAGAGTAGTGCACTGCAAACTTAGTATCTTGGAGTTCGTGGTAACCTGAAAATTCAGCCATGCTTGGAAGAGAAAGGTAAACTTTATCTGCTGCTGCTGAACTGCCACCGACTGCTACATCACCTTCAGCTTCGATTTCTGGGCTGTAATGGTAAGATAGACCAAAGCGGTTAGCTGAATCTAGTTCGTATACAGCACCAACATTCCAACCAAGGCCGATACCATCAGCATCGATATCAACAGCGTTAACACCTAGACCTGTTGGACGAACAAGCTTACCACTGCCTTGAATAATATCTAAACCAGCGCCTAAAGACACTTGCTCGTTTACGCGGTAAGAAGCTGTTAGTGCGTAGTTGATGCTCTTGATTTCAGTTGTACCACCGAACGCCATTGCACCTGGGCTAGTTGGGCCTGCTAGACCAGCAGTACCAGCACCAAAGCTATCGTCGAAATTGTTTGTTGTACCAAAATTTGAGTAGATACCAGCGCCAAATGCCCAAGTATCATCTAAACGGTGAACATAATAGATATTCGGTACAACAGTACCGCTACTGTTGTTTGTGTCTGCTACTGGAACCGCACCTGCGAAAGTAGTGTTAGTTACATCGATATCGGTTTTGATGTAGTTTGCACCAGCTGAAAATTCAGAAGAATCAAACAGCGACATCGCCGCAGCATTGCGTGACATTACAGACGCGTTGTCTGCGATCACTGCGTCACCAGCGAATGCACGGCCAAGGCCGGTCGCTGATTGAGAGTTAAGTTGGAAACCTGCCGCAAGCGCTTGCGAAGATGCCAATGTAATGGTTACTGCTAAAAGAGACTTTTTAAACAGACGCGTCTTGTTAGTCATTTTATATTTCCTTGTTATTCCGCCTCTAGTAGGGCGATTAATTTGAGCAATTGCTCAAGGTGGCTGATCCTATTCGCAAGTATACGATATAGAAATCCGACCACACGCTAATTTGAGGGGAAAATTATCAAAATGATGTGCATCTGGCAGGAAAAAGGCAGGAAATGCTGTTTTTTAGAGTTTTAACTCTAGGGTTATTAGT
>NZ_JAKJSW010000413.1:0-1776 GCF_050337375.1 Vibrio makurazakiensis
GACAGCAGGTCTTCGATGAAATAACGTAGTGCACGCGCTTCGACTGCTTTGACTTTAAGTTGCTGCTTAGGTTCTAGGTAGTCATAAATTGACGCTGCCCCAAAGTCACCAAAAATCATATTACTCTGCTCATCAACCAATACGTTATGTGCGTACAAATCGCCATGGCAAACCTTGTTTGCATGAAGATGTTCAAACACATCAATCATCTGAGACACAATCTTGTCGATTTGGGAAATGCTTAGGGCAAACCCATCTTTAAAAGTATCTCTGGTACAGCTTGCTAGCGTTGGTGGTAGGCCAAGGTTGAAATAATGAGCAGGAATAAGCTCCATAACCAGTGATAAGTAGTTAGGCTCATCGACTTGTGCAATCGATTTTACTAGGTTGTTATGAAGCCCTGCTTGTAAGCATGCTTCTAGTTCATCATGAGGGTAACCATCGCTAGTCACTTCCCCTTTAAATACTTTAACCGCGACTTCGTTTGGAAAGTCGAACTCGCTGTCGTTCCAATTCGCATGTGAAATCACACCAGACGCGCCTTGGCCAAGTACTTGGTTGAGTGAGTAACAACCAGATGTCACTTTAGGTACGCCGCCTGCGGTTACTGCATGCTGGCAAAACGGGTTACCTGCGAATGCGAGCCAAGCCAGTTTTGGCAGCTCAAGAAGCAGAGCCGGGAACTCGGTAAGTTGGTTTGCCGATAAGCGAATAAGCTCAAGGTTAACTAGTTGAGACATGCTTGTTGGTAAGCTTCGGATCTGGTTTCCTGCTAGTGCTAGTTTTTGCAATCTAGGACGTTCACCCAAAGAGCTCGGTAATACTTCAATTTGGTTGTCTGTCAGAATTAACCAACGCAATTGAGCCGGTAGTGACTCTTCAGATACTTCCTTTATCTGATTACTCTTAAAGCCGACCATTTCTAGTTTAGGACACTTGCCAAGAGCACTAGGAAGATGAGTGAACGGGTTGTAAGATGCAAAAAATATCTTAAGATTTTTTAATTGAGATATTTCATTGGGCAGGTTAGTAAGCTGGTTTCCAGACAAATCTAGTATTTCTAACGTGTCAGCTAGCTCTAAAATTTCGAGTGGAAATTCTGTGAGACCTTGAGATATTTTGAGGTGGTGAGTGCCTTTAAGTTGACCTGTTTTTAGTTGTTCTAGAGTATGCAAACTGACTGACCTTTACCGAATAAAAAATTAAAGGCTGCATTCTACGTGCCTTGGCCTATAAAGGCGAGTGGTCGAGAGTAATCCCTACAAATTCAAGCCTATCGAGTGGTTCTTTAGCTGCGAGTTGATACCAGGCTGCGGGCATTGATTTCTCTACCCCTAACTTCTTCATCTTAGCTAGCTCTGTTTTCGTTATTAAGCAGTAGGTTAGCAATTTATCTAACACATCAGAGAGCGCTTCTTTCGAAAGTTCATCGTCTCGGACTATGCACTTTATTTCTCCAATCACACTACTCTCAGGAACGAGAGGGATCATAACCAACTCTTTGGGATCGTTAGTTGACGTGGATTTAGGCACAGATTGGCGTGCGAATTCCCAATCGGGCTTACCTTGTTTAGTGACATAGCCCGTCCGATAACAAAAATAGGGAAACAGGAAGCGTTCAATATGCTTCCAACGTTCAAATTTTGCTTCAAGGAATATGTGTTCTAACTCGATATAAAGATCTTGCTCGAAATGACTTAGGGCTGTTTGCGGCATAGATTGAAAATGCTCAAATATTCAAAGCCATTATGGTGATAGTTTTTCCCTATTAAATAA
>NZ_JAKJSW010000414.1:0-1771 GCF_050337375.1 Vibrio makurazakiensis
GATACTGTGTTTTGTAGCTATAGTATTTATTCCAAAAGAATCCAAGGCCAATGGGAAATATGGCCCCTTACTTAGCTATGCTCAATCACCAATTCAAACGAACAGCTTAACTCCGCAACTTCGTTCTGGTTTGCCCCTAACGGCTGATGACGTACAACTTTATTCAAGCTTTACTGCTGCGAGTATCTGGATTGACACACCAGACTACCATGCAGATTATTACCAAAATCAGCTGTTCGTCGGGAGTAAATGGCAAGCCAATGAGAAATGGCAATTCGATGTGAATTATCGATGGGGGTTTGCTGCCAATAACTATTTAGATGGGCCGACTAAAAGTTTTCACGATTGGTTCGGAATTGATCAGAATGGCCGGGATGAAGTTGATAATCATCAATTTACACTGTCGATGCCTAAATATGGGATAGATGAAAGTAACTTTAAAGGCGATACGATTACGAGCGCGGTCTCTTTTTATGGTCAGTACCAATTACTAGAAACTGAAGATTACGGGCTATCTATAGGCAGTGCACTCTTTTATAACCGGGTCAGCAGTGGTGCATTTAAGGGGAACAACCTAGAACAAAGTTTACAGCTTAATTACACCTATCTATTGGAAAAGCATTCTTTCTTTTCGTCACTCGGATTTAACTACCGTTACAATCACGATGTCATCGGTGACTTTCCTTTGGATGCTCTAAGCTGGACTCTTATCGGCGGTTATCAATATCAAGTGTTTGAAAAGCATCAGCTGCATGCCGAATATCGTATCTACGAAGGTGCTGAAGATGGACACTCGGAATTTTCTAGATTGGTCCATGAGGCCCTGCTAGGTTATCGCTATATTATGGATCAATCTGCGTTGGAGCTTTCGCTAGTTGAAAATATGTTCAATATGGATAACAGCACRGATATCGCGTTTACGTTTGGCTTTCGCTATAAGCTATAAGCTATAAATCGATAATGGAACATGTGGCGTATGCTTATGCGCAAACTGCCACATGATCTAAATTCACGAGCTTATTCTACAACCAAACCTCTTAAACGCTTAATACGCGTGAGACTGCATTAGATACTTCTGCGTCTCCAGCATTAGCCGATAAACTAAATGCTATGTATTGATCGCCTCTAAAGCTAAGTGAACGGTCAACCTCCGCCAGACAGTGAACAGTTTGCCCTTCCAAAATGAATGACAGCTCGATTTCTTTCGTATTCACAAAGCCACCAGAACGAAATTCAATTTCTTGATAACACCCTGAACGCGATGCAAAGTGGTTGCCTTTTAAATAGCCCTTCTCGACATCGGCCTTTACCATCGCCATACCCGAAGCTTCAATAGCACTAATTACTTTTTGTACGACAGGTAAAGGTTTAACCACCACGAAGTCACGATCTTTTGGGTCAATCGCAAAATCAATATCTAACGTTGTTTCAATCCAAACGTGTGACTGATTTTTTAAAGCATTCAAGGCCGTTACTGGGGTTTCATCATTAAGTTTCAAATGAAAAGGGACCTGTTTCGTTTCACCTGGCTGAATAACAAATGGCTCAACAGCCTGAATACGACCTAACGCAAAGTTCTCGTAGCTTGTGCTGTCTTCAGTTTCTACTTTCACTTCAGTGCACAGAACTAAATTAATTGCGTCTATCTGCTGTTCAACGTCCCCGCCTAAAATATGAACTTGGCCATTAATCGTTCCGCCTTGAAAGACTTCAACGCTATCTAAAATAGTATCTACTTTTGCCGATCCAATACCCAATGACGCCTTTAACT
>NZ_JAKJSW010000415.1:0-1760 GCF_050337375.1 Vibrio makurazakiensis
ATTCAAGGCCGCGTAACTTTCCCAACTGAAACAACTATCGAATTAACGAACTAACTATGTGTGAATCCTGTTATCACTGCGGTGAAGAAGTACCAGCCAACACGGATTATAAGGTTGAAATTCTGGGGCAACTGCGAGAAATGTGTTGCCCTGGTTGTGAGAGTGTTTCCCAAACGATTATTGATAGTGGTTTAAGCTCTTACTATCAATATCGAACGGCACCTGCAGAAAAAGCTGATCTTGTCCCTGAACAGCTCTTATCTCTTTCTCATTATGATAACGCCGATGTTCAACAAGAGTTCGTTAGGCACTCTGAAAACTCAGCTCAAGTATCACTTTCTCTAGAAGGTGTTTCTTGTGCCGCATGTGCTTGGTTAATTGAGAAAAAAGTATCATCTCAAGTAGGTGTTATCTCTATACGAGTTAACACCACGACCAATCGTGCTTTGCTTTCTTGGGATGACTCTCAAGTTCGCCTGAGTCAACTCTTAGCTTCAATTCATGAGCTAGGGTACAAAGCCGCACCTTTTGAAGCCGACAAGCAAGAAGCCTCTTACCACCGATCAATGAAGCAGTATCTCTATCGATTAGGAGTTGCTGGGCTTGCAACCATGCAAGTTATGATGTTGGCTGTTGCTCTATACCTTGAAGTTTTCGGGAGTTTAGAGCCTGAGTTTAGAAACTACTTTCGTTGGGTTAGTTTAATTTTTGCCACCCCTGTACTGCTTTACTCTGCGTTGCCTTTTTATATTAATGCGTGGCGTAGTATTAAAGGGCGTACATTAGGAATGGATGTCCCCGTTTCTATTGCTCTTCTTTTTGCCTACTTTGCTAGCCTTGTCGCAACGGTTACAGATAAAGGCGAAGTGTTCTTTGAATCAATCTCAATGTTTACCTTCTTCCTTCTATTAGGTCGTTTTCTTGAAATGCGGGCCCGTCGTAAAGCAGCCGCAGCAAGTGGTAACTTGTTAAAACTCATCCCGGCCATGGCAACCACGTTAGAAGGCGATCAAGTACCTGTTAAAACTCTAAAAGTTGGTGACAAAATACGAGTTTTACCTGGAGAACATATTCCTGCTGATGGCAAAGTACTTTTAGGACGCGTTCATATTGACGAGTCAATGCTGACCGGTGAATCTATTCACGTTGTAAAACAACAAGGTGATTCCGTTTTTGCTGGAACATTGAATGGTGACGAATCATTTGAGCTTGAGGTGACGACTTCTAAAGCTGATTCAATGATCTCAAATATCGTGCGACTGCAAGATGAAGCTCAACTTTCAAAACCTCGAATTGCAGAAATTGCTGATGTAGTTGCTCGATACTTTGTAGCAATACTTCTTGTTATTGCATTTTGCACTTGGTTTTACTGGCACGAGACTAGACCTGAAGATGCATTTTGGATCATGTTGTCAGTTCTAGTTGCCACTTGTCCATGTGCTCTGTCGCTTGCAACTCCAACGGCCATCACTTGCTCCACTTCAAGAATGGGTAATTTTGGTATCCTGCTTCGTAAAGGGCATGTCTTTGAAACCTTATGTAAAGTTAATCATCTTATTATTGATAAAACAGGAACATTAACGGAAGGTAACATTAAAATTGCAGGCATTAAGGTCTTTGGCAATTTTGATGAAAATACTTGTTTCAAAGTTGCAGCAAGTCTTGAGCAACACGCTAACCACCCTATTGCAAAAGCGTTTGATGAATACTTAGATTCCAATGTTCAAGTTGACTCTGTATCGAATATCATAGGTTCAGGT
>NZ_JAKJSW010000416.1:0-1743 GCF_050337375.1 Vibrio makurazakiensis
GATACAGGTCTATGTACGGAGCTAGAGGCTACAGAAAATGTGGGAGGAATTTAAAATGTATTATTGACGACTTGATTTCCTAGCAGGGTAAACTGTTTACTGAGCACGGCATTAAAAGCTCCATTTTAGTTAGAATTTTTCGAAGTAGTCCGTCATGTAAAGGCTGAAAACTCTATATAGCCAAAATCAAGCACAGTAACTAATGTTTATTTTCGTTTTGTGGTTGTGTTCTTAGCCCATTATCATGGCGTTATGCGCACTAATTAACAGGAAATAACTCAATTGAAAGGAAACTGTTTATGCGGAGAGGTCTCGTTTGAGCTAACAGGCGAATTACCACCCATTTATCAATGTCACTGTTCGCTGTGTCGCAAGGTATCTGGTTCTTCATCAAACTCATCTTTGATAATCAAGGCATCAAATTTTAAGTGGTGTACTGGCGAGCATCAAATCAGGTCGTTCTCTGCTAGTTCGGGTTTTAAATCTGAGTTTTGTTGTCAATGTGGTAGCCCAGTACCCAATATCAGCTTAAACGGTGAATCATATTGGGTGCCTGCTGGTCTGCTGTCTGTGCCTGTTGATACAAAAGTAGTCGCTCATGTCTATGTTGGTTCTAAAGCAAACTGGGACGTGGGCTTCATCAACGATGGTATTCCTCAATTCGAAACGATGCCAAGTGAAGACGATTGGTTAAAGTTACATATGAAGCCCCCGTGTACGAGCGTTTAAACTCAGTATTTTGGTTTTGAATCCGCTTTAATCCCTATAGAGTAATTATTTAGGTTAAGTGGATGCGCTGTCCACTAATTAATGCGGCGTTAACTGGCAAAGGCGACAAATTATTATGGAAGAACTGATTGCTCAATATACAGGAGCTGATGAAGATTCGAGACTAACTAGGCAGTATATCGCTCAACTTGAATTCGATACTACAATGTACAAGCTCGATAGATACCTATCGAAAGGTGCCAATGTTTGTGAGGTCGGTGCAGCGACGGGACGTTATTCACTAGCGTTTTCGGCAATGGGCTGCGATGTGACAAGTGTTGAACTCGCTCCAGAACAAGTAAACACCTTAAGGGACAAAGCGAAAGAACAGCAATTAACTCTATGTATCTTTGAAGGCAATGCGTGTAGTTTGCCTTTTATTCAAAGTAGCTCGCAAGATGTAGTTGTGATCCTGGGACCGCTATATCACCTAAAGACTGAGTTAGAATGAAATCAGGCTATTACTGAAGCCTGGCGAACTTTGAAGCCCAATGGTATTTTAGCTGTCGCGTACATTTCCCGTTACTTTATTGCTGGTATGTTCGCCCAGAAATTTCCCGAACTTGTCACTCTCGATGTTCTGTCAGAGCTACAAACACATGGAACAGTTTCAAGTCCCAAAGCTGATAGCTTTTTTAGGGTAGGATATTTTGCAACACCAATTGAAGTAGAATCTTTGGTCAAGCGCCAAGGCTTCGATTTGGTCGGTCATAGTGCTACCGATGGCTTTGGTCGTTATATTTCAAATGGAGTGAATAGCTTCACCCCGTCACAGTATCAAACATGGCTGCGTTACCATTTAGAAACTTGTGACGAACAAAGTTTGTTAGGCTCAAGTAATCACGGTTTAGTGCTCGCTAGAAAAGCTTGTTAATAAGGCGCATAAGGTTGCTCCCCAACGCTCGCATTTGGGGTTTGAACCAGTTTTAGTGGCTACGGCATAATGGATTAAGTTCCATGATCGCTGCTCACTAC
>NZ_JAKJSW010000417.1:0-1712 GCF_050337375.1 Vibrio makurazakiensis
AAATGTACGATCCCTTGTTTGTTTAATGAACAATTGTGAGGCCATAAATATCAATTGATACTATTGTTAGTACTATAAGAAGTAACAATAATTTATAAATTAGGGACGCAGCTATGAGTTCACTTGCGCTTTCGCAAAAACAAAAGATTATCCTTTTCCTCGTAATCTTGTCTTTAGGCTTCGTTGCATTAGGCAGCTACACCGGAAATCGGTTGTCAGAATTAACAGACCAGTACCGGTTGAGTAGCGAAGTGACGATTGGGGCATCGAAGATTGTGGATACCGAAGTTCACTTACTTACGCTCGGCGGTAAGCTCGATGATCTGCAAAGCTCGCAAGTCGGAGCTATTAAACAAGAAATATCTGAGATTAGTGAATTTGTACAATCGCATCGTGAGTTCCTTATTCGAATCGGGATCGGCAACCAAGCCAATGATCTTGCAGAAGTAGTGAGTCAGTTTGAGCAGTCTCTTTTGCCATGGTTAACGCTTAAAGCGGAACTCGGCTTTAATGCCGATGACGGGAAGTTGGGTATGCTAAAAACATTGGCATCCACCATTGAAGAGAAAATAGCAGAAACTGGAATGGTAACGATCAATTCTGATTTCCAAGCGATGATAAAATCACAGCAAAACTATTTACTGTCCCCTAATGAACAAAACTTGAAGCTGTTTAACCGCGCTATGGCAGGTTTCGTCAACATGTCGAATACTTACGCCATGCTTGACCTGTATGAAAAGGAAATAGAACAGTTCAAAGAAACTTTTCTTCGTGTTAGCGAGCTTTCTCAGCAGCTAGGGGATATTGAATCGCAACTAGCAGCAAGTGAAACCGCAGCAATCTCAGTAGTGAAAGATATTGATCACAGCTTGGCTGCCATCAGCGATCAATATCAGCAGGCTGCGAGAAGCTCAGCTGACAATACGAAATGGTCAGTATTGGTTGCGTGTGCGGTGCTTGCTTTAATTACTATCGTCATTTTTGTTACTTTGAGCAGCTCAGTCTCCAAAGCACTAAAAAACGTAACGAATATCATCAACAGTATTGCTGGTGGAGATTTGTCCAAACGACTTAAGGTAACAAACAATAAAAATGATGAGTTCAATCAACTGGCGATTTCAATAAACCAAAGTTGTGAGAATTTGGGACAGTTGGTGTCTGGGGTGCAAGTGAGTAGTGAGGCGTTGTCAGGTGATGCTGCTGAGTTAAATGCGAATCTCGACAGGCTGGTAGAAAGCCAGTCTGAAGTTTTGGGTCAAACGCAATTATTGGCTTCAGCAACAGAAGAAGTGAGTGTGACCACTCAAGAAGTATCAAACTCGTTAGAGTTCGTTGCTGATATCAGCCGTTCATCCAATCAAGCCGCTGAAGATGGTGGGTTAGTGATTACTGAAGCCATTGGCTCACTAGAAAGTGTGGGGTCTATATTAAGTTCTGCAGCCGGTCATATACAGCAACTAGAAGCCGCTTCCACTAAAGTTGACTCGGTGATGGATATTATTAACGGGATAGCAGAACAAACAAACCTATTAGCTTTGAATGCTGCTATTGAAGCAGCAAGGGCTGGTGAACAAGGTCGTGGTTTTGCCGTCGTTGCCGATGAAGTAAGAAGCCTAGCTGTCAGAACTGTTGATGCTGTTGGCGAAATTTCAGAGACGATTGAAACGATGAAAAAAGAAAGTGCTGAAGTTATTCAGTACATTGGCCAGTCA
>NZ_JAKJSW010000418.1:0-1698 GCF_050337375.1 Vibrio makurazakiensis
ACCTAATAGTGTGTGCATCATTCGAATGACTTCACTGCCCTTTTCATAGACTGTTAAAGTATAGAAGTTGTTCATTTCTATTACTTTTTCAGGTCGGATTGGGTGAGACATTGGGCTTGCATCTTCCGCAAACTGAGGGCCACGAATAATGCGTACATTGTTAATGCGATTAACCGCGCGTGAGCCTAGGTCAGATGAAAACTCTTGATCTCGGAATACAGTTAGGCCTTCTTTCAAGCTTAGTTGAAACCAATCACGACAAGTAACACGGTTACCAGTCCAGTTATGGAAGTACTCGTGACCGATAACGGCTTCAATACCTAGATAGTCTGTATCTGTGGCTGTTTGATCATTCGCCAACACAAACTTCGAGTTAAAGATATTTAAGCCTTTATTTTCCATTGCGCCCATGTTGAAAAAATCAACAGCAACGATCATGTAGATGTCTAAGTCATATTCAAGATCGAAACGTTCTTCATCCCACTTCATCGAATTGTTTAACGAAACCATCGCATGGTTTGCACGATCGAGATTTCCCTTATCAACGAAGATCTCTAGATCTACTTTACGGCCAGACTGAGTTTTGTATTCATCACGAAGTACATCAAAATCCCCTGCTACTAAAGCAAACAAATAAGCAGGTTTTGGATGCGGGTCTTCCCATTTAACCCAATGACGACCATTTTCTAGATCGCCCGAGTCCATACGGTTACCGTTACTCAAAAGAAATGGATAAGCAGCTTTATCTGCGATAACCGTCGTCGTAAATTTAGCTAGAACATCCGGACGGTCCATATAATACGTGATTCGACGGAAACCTTCAGCTTCACACTGAGTACAGAAAGCACCACCCGATTTATATAGACCTTCTAACGCACTGTTTCCTTCAGGATCGACTTCAGTAATAATCTTAAGTTCGAATGACGTTGGTAGTTCAGTCAGTGTTAGTTGTGTTTCTGTCTGCTCATAGCTAGTCCACGCTACGCTATTCACTTCAATAGAAACTAACTTCAATCCCTCACCCTCAAGCACTAGTGTTGAACCTTCTTGCTGCTCTACCTGAGAAATAGCCGTAACGATAGACGCATTATCATGTAAGTCGAAAGTCAGGTCGATTGTAGAAATCAGGTGTGAAGGCGCTTGATAATCTTTACGATATTTGGCTTGTGGGGTGTGGGCCATGTCTTAATCCTTTTTTAACAGTCATATAATTAGGTTAACCTATCTATATCTAAGGCTTTAGACGACAGAACACAAGCTCAAATATAAAAAAACGAGGTGTTTAGAAAAAACACCTCGTTAACTTGCTGAATAATTATACGAATTAATCATTTATCTCTATATTTTAATGCCATAACGATATATCAATTGGTTAACGGATCCGGTTTAGTACTGCGTACATATCGCCTTCTTCCCCTTCTAGGGTTAACACGTCGCTATTAAGAGTATAGGTTGTGTCATGCTCACCATTTTCGTAAAGAAGTACTAGGTGATTGCCTTCTGTGTAATAAACGCCACGGTGAACAGCCTCACCACCTACGTCATCAGAAACTCTAAACATGAACACAAAGTCAGGTTGCAGAATCAAATCCATCTTTTGAACATTACTCGCCATCAAGTCATCACCAGATAACTCTTTGCTAGACCAAATACCTAMTGCGTTGGGCAGTGCTTTTGTAAACATGACACCATTTAAGT
>NZ_JAKJSW010000419.1:0-1686 GCF_050337375.1 Vibrio makurazakiensis
GCCTAATGCAGGAATACCAATCAATAGGCTAGATAAAATAGCCATTAGCACTGGTTGTACACCGTATGAAGGTAACGGCGTTGGTAATAACTCCCCTAATGGGATTCTCAGTAAGACTTCTAAGCCAATACCTATCGCCACTCCAAATACAGCGGCAATAGCGACAAGAAGTAGTACTTGAACTGACAACCAGCGCGTTATCCATCGCTTGCTGGCTCCTAAGCTTTTCAACATTGCGATTGTTTTTCTACGGCTAGCCACATAATGCTGACACGTAAGGACCAATGTCGTTGCTGCCATGATCACGACAATAGCTACGGTTAAAGAAAGGTATTGAGTTGTACGTTCAAACATATCGTTTGTTCGACTTGCGGAGTCTTGATCTCGCCATCTGTCACTAGGCGTTAACTCAACTTTATCTTTGACCGATTGAATTTCACGGCTGTCGCCAGTCAAAAATAGTCTGAATTGAACACGACTTCCAAGCTGGATAGCACCTGTCTTATCTATATCACTACTATGGATCAGCGCTGCTGGCATTTGTTGGAACGGGTTAAAACTTAGGCCAGGTTCCTGACTGATACGTCCTGAAATAGTGAAATCGGCATCACCTATTGTGACATTGTCACCGATATTAACATCCAGTTGTGCAAAGATACGTTCATCTAACCAAAGTTCACCTTCAGATACCTGGTCGACACTTTCATTAGCGCTGGATAAGACCATATCACCCAAAAGAGGATAAGCACTGTCTACAGCCTTCACTGTTATCAATTGCATACTACTATCGCTAAATGCCATGGTAGTGAAGCGAGTTAACTGCGATTGGCCTAAGTTCGCGTTGTTAGACAACCCCAATAGTGTTTCAGGTAATGGGTTTGCCGAAATAAAGACACTATCAGCAGTAAGCGCATCTTTCCCCTGCTTAACGATGACCTGCTCCATACGCTCTGCTAACGCGGACAGTGCGAAAACACAGGCGATAATTAAGGTCAGAGCTATTGATACTGGCCAAAGTTGGCCATGTCGGATTTCTTCAATGCTCCAAGAGAACAATCGTTTGTTCAATGCATTAGAGTTGATTGATTTGGAAGATGACACGTTATGACTCCTCCAAATGACCAGACTGCATTGTTAGCGTTCTTTCACAACGTGCGGCCAATTTAGAATCATGTGTAACGAGTACTAATGTTGTGCCATGTTGAGTGTTCAGTTCAAACAGTAATTCAATGATCTTAGCGGCCGTTTGTTGGTCAAGATTACCCGTTGGTTCATCAGCAAATAGAATTTTCGGTTTGATCATAAAAGCACGAGCGAGGGCTACACGTTGTTGTTCACCACCTGATAGTTGTGAAGGTAAGTGATCCACTCGTTCTTTTAAGCCTACAGATTCAAGCAATGCTCGGGCGCGATTTACATCTTCGCTTTCGCCTTTTAGCAAACAAGGTAAAGTGACGTTTTGTAATGCTGTCAGGCTAGGGATAAGAAGGAAGCTTTGAAAAACAAACCCAACCGATTCACTACGTATAGCAGCTCTTTGTTCATCGTCTAGCTGGGACAATGGTTTTTCAAGCAACGTAATTTCACCCTTTGTCGGAACATCAAGCCCTGCCAGCAATGTCATCAAAGTCGATTTACCCGCACCTGACGTACCAACAATCGCGACACTTTGCCCCTCTAGAATAT
>NZ_JAKJSW010000058.1:0-22016 GCF_050337375.1 Vibrio makurazakiensis
GTACCTAGAGTTAATACTACTGGTACATCATGTTTTTTCGCGTATTCAATCGCTTGCATTGTCGCGTCAGGCATTGGATCACCTGGCTTACAGCGAACTAAATATGCAGTTAAAACTAACGCAGAAGCATTTTTGAATATTTTCTCTGGAATACTATCTGGATTAAGTTGGTTCATTTGACCTTCGCTGATTGCGAAAGTACGTTCACCGTCTTCAGTAATTAACGCGAAACAACGACCAATTGCACCATCTACCCCCTGTAAATGATTTAAATCCATACGGCTTGATGTGTTACACAAATAACGGTAACCATAACTGCCAATTTTAATATCTTGGCTCATTACGCCCAACAGTGTTGAACGATCATCAGCTAGTACCGAGTAATTGTGTAAAGTATTACCAATTGTGCCACCAGCATATTCATTGGTAATTAATTCACAGCTTTTTAATTCTTGGTATAACGCTTCAGCAGTCGCGTCATCAATCACTAAAGAGTGGCCTTTACTTAGATTATATTTCTCAATGAGCTCTGAACTTACCTTTGCCTCAATATCCACCAATGTTTGGTCAATACCGATAATATGCGTGCGAGACATTTTCTTACTTTCATGTGCTTGGCTTACAAGTGGATCACGTGCGTGAACTGGAAAGTAATGCTTAGATTTGCGTTGTCCAGGAAATTTCATAAAGTCAGTCTAAGTAATAGGGGGATTGGGGGGCGGATTCTACCGCGCCATTATTAACGCGGCAATGTCTCAAATTATAGCAAACGTTTGCCAGGTGTTTTTTTTATTCACCTTCCATAAAGCTTAAATCAGGCAGCATTCCCAAATGCTCGGCATAACGCTTTTGATTAAACTCCGCACCATTTTTCATCACATCAAAAATCTCAATGGCAAGCGCACAAGCCATCGCTTGAATAGCTTCTTCACGAGGTGTCCCTGTCATTACTAAACGCATTAACGTTTCTTTCACTTTAACCGGCTGACCATCTTCAAGCTGGTTTTCAATAATTTCAATTAGCTGCTCTTCTTGCATAAATTCATTTTGTTCAGACATTTTTCATCTCAAGTCTTGGATTTTGAGCGACTATGCCACATATAAGTCTGACATCCTAGCGACTCACCTCGCCCCCATCAGATCAGCTAACAAAGTCAGCATACTAAGTGTGCAAATGAAACTGTGATTCCCGTCTCGGATCTGTCACGTTGTTTCTCTTTCTGTTAGAATCTGCGACCAAGTAATATTAACGGTGTTTAGACATGTCAGATAACAGCCAAAAGAAAGTAATCGTCGGAATGTCCGGCGGTGTAGATTCGTCAGTATCAGCGTATCTTCTCCAACAGCAAGGCTATCAGGTAGAAGGCCTTTTCATGAAAAACTGGGAAGAAGATGACAACGAAGAGTACTGCACTGCGGCTGAAGATTTGGCTGATGCGCAAGCAGTCTGTGACAAGCTAGGTATCCACCTACATACCATTAACTTTGCAGCAGAATACTGGGATAACGTATTCGAATACTTCCTAGCTGAATATAAAGCAGGTCGTACACCTAACCCAGATATTCTTTGTAATAAAGAAATCAAATTCAAAGCCTTCTTAGAGTTTGCTGATGAAGTGCTAGATGCCGACTACATTGCTATGGGTCATTACGTACGTCGCACCTTCCCTACTCAAGAAGAATTAGACGCTGGTGTTAAGCCAGAAATGCTTCGCGGATTAGACAGTAATAAAGACCAAAGCTACTTCTTATACACGCTAAGTTCAGATCAAGTTGCACGCAGCCTATTCCCTGTTGGCGAACTAGAGAAACCAGAAGTTCGACGCATTGCTGAAGAGCAAGACTTAATCACCGCGAAGAAGAAAGACTCAACAGGTATCTGTTTTATTGGTGAGCGTAAGTTCACTGAGTTCCTTGGCAAATACCTACCTGCGCAACCAGGTAATATTGAAACTCCAGAAGGCAATGTGATAGGCCAGCACCAGGGCTTGATGTACCACACCTTGGGGCAGCGTAAAGGTTTACACATCGGTGGCACCAAAGGCGGTGGCGGTAATGAAGACCCGTGGTTTGTTGGCGAAAAAGATCTAAAGCGCAATGTATTGATCGCGGTTCAAGGTAAAGACCACCCACTACTTAAATCTGAAGGTTTGATTGCAGCTCAACTTCACTTAGTTGATCGCGCACCAATTACTGAAGTTATGAAGTGCACGGTAAAAACGCGTTACCGCCAAACCGATATTCCTTGTACAATCATCCCTATTGATGACGAGAGCATTAAAGTGATTTTTGATGAACCACAAATTGCGGTTACCCCTGGTCAATCTGCAGTTTTCTATCAAGGTGAAGTTTGCCTTGGTGGCGGTATCATCGAGAAACGCATTTAAGCGATATAAACATAATTAAACTATTCACTTAGGAGTTGTTACGTGGCTAATACACTTTATGACCGTACTATTGCTTTTGCTGGTATTTGCCAAGCGGTTGTTTTGGTTCAACAAGTTGCGAAAGACGGTTACTGTGATGCTGATGCCTTCGAAGCTTCAATAAATGCCATTGTAAACACTAGCCCAGCTAACACGATTGGTGTTTTTGGCCGAGAGGCTAACCTTAAACTGGGTTTAGAGTGTTTAGTGAAAGGTATCGATAGCACCCCTGCTGGCAGTGATATAACGCGCTACATCATTAGTTTAATGGCACTAGAGCGTAAGCTTTCTTCGCGTAATGATGCAATGTCACAATTAGGTGATCGCATTCAAACAGCAGAACGTCAAATCGAGCATTTTGACTTATTAGATGATCAAATGATCAGTAACTTGGCGAGCATCTATCTCGATGTAGTGAGCCCTATTGGCCCTCGTATTCAAGTATCAGGTACGCCTGCAGTACTTCAACAAACGGCTAGCCAACATAAAGTAAGAGCATTACTTCTATCTGGTATCCGTAGCGCGGTATTGTGGCGTCAGGTTGGTGGCAAACGTCGCCACTTGATCTTCGGTCGCAAGAAAATGGTTGAGCAAGCTCAAATCCTTTTAGCCAGAATTTAATTGAAAGAGCTCGCCCTTGTGCGAGCTTATTTTTTTATGCCAAAACGACCCTCACGCAAACGTTTGCGCAATATGCGTGACAAACGTGATAGTTATTGGTATAAAGCCCTCGAAATTTAGAAACTCAATTCAGGAGAACACCATGGAACTGTCAGCATTGACTGCTGTTTCACCAGTAGACGGCCGTTACGGAAGTAAGACTATTGCACTACGCAGCATCTTTAGTGAGTTTGGCCTACTAAAGTACCGCTCTATCGTTGAAATTCGTTGGTTACAAAAGCTTGCAGCAACTGATGCAATCAAAGAAGTACCAGCGTTCAGTGCAGAAGCTAACCAGTTTCTTGATGAACTAGCCGCTAACTTCAGCGAAGAAGACGCTCTACGTATCAAAGAGATCGAACGCACGACGAACCACGACGTTAAAGCTGTTGAATATTTCTTAAAAGAGAAAGTTGCTGGCGTTCCTGAGCTTCACGCAGTTAACGAGTTCATTCACTTCGCATGTACTTCTGAAGACATCAACAACACATCTCACGCGCTTATGCTTAAAGAAGCTCGTGACACAGTGATTCTTCCAGAAATCCGTAACGTAATCGATGCTATCAAAGCACTTGCGAACGAGTACCGTGATATTCCTCTTCTTTCTCGTACACACGGCCAGCCAGCTTCTCCTTCTACTATGGGTAAAGAAATGGCTAACGTTGCGTACCGTATGGAACGTCAATTCAAGCAAATCGAAAGCGTTGAGATCCTAGCGAAAATCAACGGTGCTGTAGGCAACTACAACGCTCACCTTTCTGCATACCCTGAAGTTGAATGGCACCAGTTCAGCGAAGAGTTCATCACTGAATCTCTTGGCGTAACTTGGAACCCATACACAACTCAAATCGAACCTCACGATTACATCGCTGAGCTATTCGATGCTGTTGCTCGTTTCAACACGATTCTTCTAGACTTCGACCGTGACGTTTGGGGCTACATCGCTCTTGGTCACTTCAAGCAGAAGACTATTGCTGGCGAAATCGGTTCTTCTACAATGCCGCATAAAGTTAACCCAATTGACTTCGAAAACTCTGAAGGCAACCTTGGTCTAGCAAATGCTGTATTCAGCCACCTTGCACAAAAACTTCCTGTTTCTCGCTGGCAACGTGACCTAACTGACTCTACGGTTCTTCGTAACCTAGGTGTTGGTGTTGGCTACGCAATCATTGCATACACTTCAACTCTGAAAGGTATTAGCAAGCTAGAAGTGAACCGTGAAGCGCTACTTGCTGAACTAGACAAAAACTGGGAAGTACTAGCAGAACCTGTACAAACAGTTATGCGTCGTTACGGCATCGAGAAGCCATACGAGAAGCTAAAAGAGCTAACTCGTGGTAAGCGTGTAGATGGCGAAGGCATGCGTGCATTCATCGATGGTCTTGAAATCCCTGAAGACGAGAAAGCTCGCCTTAAAGAGATGACTCCAGCGAACTACATCGGTCAAGCTATCGAGCTTACAGACAAGCTATAATCATCGACTTGTTCTAAATAGAAAGGCCTCCACTAGGAAGCCTTTTTTGTATCCGCTATCAGCTCAATGACCGAAATAAAATGACTCATTGATGCTGTCCAAGCTCCGGCGCTATCCCTACAGGCCTTGCCTTTCAAACATATCCAAAAACACCTTTACGTACTATTATCAGCCTTAAAACATTCGTACATCTTTCTAAGCATTCATGCTACCGAGCACTTTTGGCAAACCTGAATCACTACGCAGCAGACACAAAAAAGGCTTGGATAATCCAAGCCTTTTTGATCTTTTATAACGTATCTTCAATGTTTACATATTGCGTAAAGAATCGATGCGTTTATCTAGTGGTGGATGGCTCATTAGCAATTCAGTCAGCGAGCGCTTACCGTTAATACCAAATGCCATCATTGAGCCTTCAAGCTGAGGCTCATGGCTCATCTTAAGTCTCTCGAGAGCTGCTATCATCTTTTCCTTGCCGACCATCTGAGCGGCGCCAGCATCAGCATAAAATTCACGATGACGGCTGTACCACATAGTGATGAAGCTTGCTAAGAAGCCAAACAATAGTTCAAGTACCATTGATACACCGAAGTACACCATCATGTTGCTGCCACCTTCTTCCTCGTTGTCATTCGACGCCACAATGTTGGCAATGAAACGAGATAGGAAGATGACGAACGTGTTCACAACACCTTGCATTAGCGTCATGGTAATCATGTCGCCATTCGCAATGTGGCTCACCTCATGAGCTAATACGGCTTCAGCCTCATCGCGCGTCATGTTATGCAGTAAACCCGTAGAAACTGCCACCAGTGAGTCATCACGTTTGGCACCTGTTGCAAAAGCGTTGATATCTGGTGAGTCGTATACCGCTACTGTTGGCATACCAATACCCACTTGTCGAGCTTGACGACTGACCGTCTCCATCAACCAATGCTCTGTTTCGTTGCGTGGGCTTTCAATAACCATGCCCCCAACTGAGCGCAAAGCCATTTTTTTCGACATCATCAAAGAGATGAAAGAACCACCAAAACCAAATACAGCAGCCATCAATAGAATACCAGACGTACTACCGCCGCCTAGTTGAATTCCAAATATTGCACTTAAAACATTCAAAACAACACTTAGCACTACTATCACTGCCAAGTTTGTTGCTAGGAACAACATTACTCGCTTCATTACTTTTCTCCGCACTGGAAGCTTATTGTTATATAAAGAGTGAGACCATCCTTAAGCCAATCTCTTTAAGTATTCTCTCTTATACATATAGTCTTAGATTTAGAAAACAAGGTTAAGCGTTAAATTGAAACATTTAGTGTCTACTGTTCATACTCTACTCACATTTACCGCCTTAGACTTAAGTCGTATTGAGTCGTAAGACTAAACGTTCTAAATTATGTCTCAGATATTAGATGGCATAACCATGAAAAAAGGAAATGAACATGGCTGAAAGTAATAACTTCCAAATGGCTATCGACTTACTTTGCTGCCACTTAGGCATTACAGAAGAAGAAGCTAAAAAGCAGATTGGCGTTCAACCAAAAAAAGACGTTCACACTCAAATCAGCGAGACACAACAGGCGCTGATGGGATTAACCGCTGAAAAGTAGCAGTTTGTCTACACATGTAAACGCTTAAGCGACGTCAAGTGCCCATATAAAACATTCGAATCCGAGAATACTTTGTATCCTCGGATTTTTCTTATATTAGGAGCCTATAGTTTTCATCAAAACAAGTTCCCTACCTTCTTTGGCCTCAATTCGCTTATCTCAAATACAAAAAGCCCAGTTAATTAAAACTGGGCTTTCAAAGATGTATTTGGTGTGAGGGTTCTAACGCAACAAGTTACTCATTAAAACTACCACAACACATCATAGCTAGAATCAGGATTAAGCGTTGTTGCGAATCCACTCATCCATATCTGTTTTTAAGTTGTCAGATTTAGTACCGAAGATAGCTTKAACACCACCAGCTACTACAACTACACCTGCAGCGCCTAACTTTTTAAGCTTGTCTTGGTCAACTTGTTCAGTATCTGCAACAGCAACACGTAGACGTGTAATACATGCATCAAGGCCAGTGATGTTAGCTTTGCCACCAAATGCCGCAACTAACTCGCCTGCAAGTTCAGTACCAGTCGCTACTGCTGTGTCATCAGTTTCTTCTTCACGACCAGGAGTTTTAAGGTCAAGAGCTTTGATTACTGTGCGGAATACGAAGTAGTAAAGCGCAGCATAACCAAGACCACACGCAACCATTAGACCCATCTTAGACGCGTTGCCAGACAGAACTAGGAAGTCAATAAGACCGTGTGAGAAAGACGTACCGTGAACAAAACCTAGAGTGTTCGCTAGAACGTATGCAGAACCCGCTAGAAGAGCGTGGATTGCGTACAGTACAGGAGCAACGAATAGGAATGAGAATTCGATTGGTTCAGTAATACCTGTTAGGAATGAAGTCAGAGCTGCAGAAGCCATGATACCCATTACTTTAACGCGGTTTTCTGGTTTAGCTGAGTGTGCAATTGCGATTGCAGCAGCTGGTAGACCAAACATCTTGAACATGTAACCGCCAGCTAGCTGACCGAAGCCATTGCCCGCTGCACGAGATGCATCATCAGCAACTAGGTAACAAGTAAGAACACCGTTTTGAGTTTCGCCAGCAGCGTTTACACAAGTACCAGCTTCAAAGAAGAAAGGTACGTTCCAAACGTGGTGAAGACCAAATGGAATTAGAGAACGCTCAACGATACCGTAGATACCAAACGCCACTTGTGGGTTTTGGTGAGCAGCCCAATCAGAGAACGCAGAAATCGCGCCGCCAACTGGTGGCCAAACTACTGATAGTAAAATTGCTAGACCAATCGCAGAGAAACCTGTGATGATTGGCACAGCACGCTTACCAGCGAAGAAACCAAGGTACTCTGGAAGTTGAATACGGAAGAAACGGTTGAATGCCCAAGCAGCAACACCACCGACTAGGATACCACCTAGAACACCAGTGTCGATTTTGTCAACGCCCATTACGCCAGCCATAACACCAAGTGTTGCTGTCATGATGCCGTAACCTACGATAGCAGCAAGGCCTGCAACACCATCGTTATTTGTAAAGCCTAGTGCAACACCTACTGCAAATAGTAGTGCCATTTGGCCGAATACTGAACCACCAGCTTGCTCCATTAAGTTGGAAACAATTTCTGGAATGAATGGAAGGTCCGCTGCACCGACACCAAGCAAAATACCCGCAACTGGTAAAACTGATACTGGTAGCATCAGAGACTTACCAACTTTCTGCAGGTTAGCAAAAAGGTTCTTAAACATGTTTATGCTCCTGATAAAGATATAATAAATATATGGGTTCTAACGGCACACCCCCGTAGCCTAAATGTTAGCACCCAATGAAAATGTAACCATGTATTGCATTATATTTTCTGCCGCTAAATATATATTGATGGATAGCAAACTTGCTATAGAGTTACGAAATTTAGTTTCAAAACAAGTCCTGCGTCACATCGAAAAAACCTCAATGCAACGCTTTACATTAATGTAACCACATGTTTTAAATAATAAAAATAACAAAAAGCATTTAATTCGATAGGTAAATAAAATAGATGGTAATGTTATTTTTAGTAACAAAATTACAAGTTCATATATTTTCGCTCTCACCTTCAACATATTTAGTAAACATTAACTTTCGCAATACATTCAGTGATAGCAGACACAAAAAAAGGAGCTTTCGCTCCTTTTTTGGTTCAATTTCATTTTTTATCGCAAAAAAAGTTTTTCGAAGTTATTGGTCGTTTGCTGACCGACCTCCGCCAAAGATATCCCTTTCAGCTGCGCAATATATGCTGCGACTTCGACAACGTAAGCAGGTTGATTCTGATTACCGCGATAAGGGACCGGAGCTAAATAAGRGGAATCCGTTTCAATTAGAAGGCGATCTAAAGGCAAATTTTTGACCACTTCTTTTAGCTCAGTTGCTTGTCTGAACGTAACAATTCCTGAGATAGAAATGTAGAAGCCTAACTCCATTGCAGCGTCAGCAAACTCTTGGTTTTCTGTAAAGCAATGAATTACCCCACCACATTTATCCGCCCCACCATTTTTAAGAATAGATAAAGTGTCTTCACGAGCATTACGCGTGTGGATAATAAGAGGCTTATTTACATCAACAGCTAGCTCTACTTGCTGCTCAAATCTCAGCTTTTGTAGATCAGCTGTTTCAGGTTGATAGTGATAATCTAGCCCAGTTTCACCAATTGCGATGACTTTTGAATGACGAGCATATTGATGTAGCTCGTCTAATGCAAAATCACTTTCTACATCTAATGGGTGAACGCCACATGAAGCGTGAACATTATCGTAAGGCATAATCATTTCTAACATCTTAGGAAATGAATCTAAGGTTACCCCTACAGACAATAGTTGCTTAACATTTGCCGCTTCTGCTTTTTTTATAACATCCTCAACATTGATATGAAGATCTTGATAATCAAGTTTGTCTAAGTGGCAATGTGAATCTACGAACATGTATCCTCTCAGGCTTTAATAAGCCAGTTCATAATTAAAAGTTCAGAATTTAGCCCTGGATRTTGCTTCAACTGCTCTATCAAGTTAAGTAACGAGTTTGCTTTCTCAAATGATTGTTGATATGTCAGCACTTTCGCTAAGTCGCTACTTGCAGGAATCAAACTATCGTCAAGGATATTGAAATGACATTTTTGGGTATCTACCAAAAAATGCCATAGCCACACCAAGTGTTGACCCGGCTGCTTATTCAATAAACTAGTATATGCCATTAAGTCGGAGCTTGACTGATTAGCCAATGCTAAATAACCATCGAAAATCGCCTGGCATTGCTCTAAACCACCATCTTCAACCATAGCTAATGCACTAATTGGCATACCATTGTTTAATGGTAAAAGAAAACTAGGTACCGATTTGCGAGCCTGTTGTTCTAACCAAGCTTGGCCGATATTTATATCCGGCTGGGTAACCTTCCATTGTTGACAACGACTGACAATTGTCGGCATCAGTTGGCTACTACTAGATGAWACCAAAATAAAAATACATTTATCTGCAGGTTCTTCTAATGTTTTTAATAAAGCATTCGAAGCTGCTTCGTTCATAGCATCAGCAGGGTCGATGATGATCAATCGATAACCATCTAGATGTGAAGATTCTTGTGCCCAACGATTACTAGATCTGATTTGGTCGACAGTAATCGACTTTCCTTCTTTTTCCGGGACGATTCTATGTAAATCGGGATGACTTCCTGATTTCATCAATTCACAGCTATGACAAAAGCCGCAGGCTTCACTTTCGTAGTTCACACACATAAGTGCTGACGATAACTTACCCAACAACTGCTCTACGCCTAACCCATGAGATGCCAATAATAGAATCGAGCCTGGTACACGGTCGCTCTCAAGCTGGACTTTACAACTCTCCCAGGATGATTCTAGCCAAGGATATAGTTCTTGCATTACTAATCCTGCGACTTAGCAAGCCACGTACATAGCGCTGACTTAATGTCTGCAGCCACTTGTTCGATTTCTTGCTGAGCGTTAATAATTAAAACTGAGTCATCGCTGTTTGCAATCTCTAGGTAGCGTGCTCTTGTACGGTCAAAAAATGAAATATCCATTTTTTCGATACGATCCAACTCACCACGCCCACGAGCACGCTCTAAACCAACTCTAGGATCTAAATCTAGATAAAGAGTTAAGTCAGGCTTAAAGTCACCCAACGTGGTTTCTTTTAATGCCGCCATAGTTTCACAAGATAGCTGACGACCACCACCCTGGTAAGCTTGAGAGGACATATCGTGTCGGTCTCCAACCACCCACTTCCCTTCATTCAACGCCGGCTTAATTACATTTTCAACAAGCTGAACACGCGCTGCATACATAAGCAGCAGCTCCGTCATATCCTGTAGTTTTTCACCTTCATGTTCTTCTTTGACTAAAGAACGCATTTTCTCAGCTAATACCGTTCCACCAGGTTCGCGCGTATTCGTAATATGCTCGACACCCGATTCACGTAAAGTTTCTAGAATCGCATTAATTGCTGTGCTTTTGCCCGCGCCTTCAAGGCCCTCTACGACAATAAATTTTGACTGGTTCATAGCTCTATTCATTATTTGTTTTTTCTTAACTGTTTCAAGTAAGCTCGGACCGCGCGATTGTGCTCAGCTAAACTTTTTGAAAATACGTGTCCACCAGTTCCACTCGCAACAAAGTAAAGGTAATTACTTTTTTCTGGGTTTAAAGCTGCATTGATTGAAGCTCTCCCAGCCATCGCAATTGGAGTTGGAGGTAGACCATTTATTGTATATGTATTGTAAGGAGTAGGAGTTCGCAGGTCTTTCTTACGAATGTTGCCGTCATAACTATCGCCCATTCCGTAAATGACTGTTGGATCCGTTTGTAAACGCATACGTTTATTTAGGCGATTAACAAAAACGGAAGACACACGCTCTCTTTCTGATGCAACAGCAGTTTCCTTCTCAATAATTGAAGCCAGGATCAACGCTTCATAAGGAGACTTCAACGGGAGCTTTGCCACACGGTCTTGCCACTCACTGTTCACAACATCCATCAAGTCTTCATGCGCACGCTTCAACAGATCAAGATCAGATGTACCGTAGGTATAGTGGTATGTTTCAGCAAGGAATAAACCTTCTAACTTTTCGTTTTCGATTCCTAGCTCTTGCGCAATGTCTTTTTCTGACATTTCACCTAACGTCTGTTCGATAAATTCACTATTTTCCAATTGCAGTCGCCATTCATCAAAACGGCTTCCTTCCACAAAAGTAATAGTAAATTGATGCTCTTTTCCGTCAACCAACACCTGGAGCGCCTGCGCTAATGTTAGCCCTGGCTCTAAAAGAAATGTTCCGGCTTTAACATCAACTAATTCTGGATGAAGTTTACGGATTAACTTTTCGTATGGTGATGAACTAAAAAGTCCTTCATCAGTAAACTGCCCTAGAACACGATGAAAACTACTGCCTGACGCAATAGTAATAACCTTTGAGTCTTCTAATTGAATGACCTGTTTTAGGTGATCTTGAGCTTGATTATAAATGTAGAAAGCAGCTGAAGCCGCCAGAATTGAGCACAAGATAATAAAAATAGATAACTTTTTAATCACGAGTTTAGTTGTCCTTGAAGGCTACGAGTAACGGTTCCAATATTAAATAGGTTTTCACTAATACGGGTAACTGGGGCAACCCCTAAAATGGAGTTAGTAATGAAAACCTCTTCAGCTTGCATTAGTTGAGATAAGCAGTAGTCACCAATATTAACGGAAAGTTCAGTCTGATTCAGCGCCGTTAACACTTGCTTACGCATAACCCCAGCGACGCCGCTTTGCGTTAGTTGAGGTGTATATACAGTCTGGCCTTTTCGCCAAAATAGATTGGCCATGGTGGTTTCAATCACATTACCCAAAATATCAAGAACCACACCATCAACTTCACCAGTCTGATCCATTTCATCTTTCATCAAGATTTGTTCAAGGCGATTATTGTGCTTATGGCCTGCAAGTAATGGACTTAACCCTATAGCTTGTTTGCAGACACCTAGCTCAACACCTAAGTCTTGCCACCCTGTGTAATGGCTAGGATAGTCAAACGTACTAATAGTGACCGTTGGCTTAACTAGATTCTGAGTACTGTAGCCACGACCACCTGCACCACGGCTAATGTGCAGCTTTATCCCTGCCTTCCCATCATGAGGGTTATTTACTTCGATTTTTTGGAGCCCTACTTCAAGCCAACGATTAACGATATTCCAATCAAGTGGTGAAACTCGTAATACGTTAAGGCATTCGTTCACTCGAGTCTGATGATCGCTAAAGTTTTGGATCTTACCATTTCGTACAAGCATGGTGGTAAAACAACCATCTCCATACTGAAACGAACGGTCCAAAATATCGATAGTTTGTTGGTTTTCTCCATCAACCCAAAACATGCTTTTCCCCATAAAAAGAAACGGCTCAATGCTAAAGCATCAAGCCGTTTAAAAACAAGTCCAATTATGACTATCTACGCTGTTTTGCGTCTTTATCGGATGATTAAATCTTTTTGAAGATCAAGCAACCGTTAGTACCACCGAAACCAAATGAGTTACATGCAGCATATTCCATACCGCTAACTTCACGTGCAGTGTGAGGTACTAAGTCAATGTCTAGACCTTCTTCAGGATCATCCAGGTTGATTGTTGGTGGAACGATTTGATCAACCAGAGACATTGCTGTGATAATAGCTTCAGCAGAACCAGCAGCACCTAGTAGGTGACCGGTCATTGATTTCGTTGAAGAAACCAAAACTTGCTTGCTACCAGCTTCACCAAGAGCACGTTTAATACCCTTAATTTCAGCTACATCACCTGCAGGTGTCGATGTACCGTGAGCATTTACGTAACCGATTTGCTCGCCAGTAACGCCTGCATCACGCATTGCAGCTTCCATCGCTAGAGCACCACCAGAACCATCTTCACTTGGAGAGGTCATGTGGTAAGCGTCACCAGACATACCGAAACCAACAAGTTCACAGTAAATCTTAGCGCCACGTGCTTTAGCGTGCTCGTATTCTTCAAGAACCATCATGCCAGCACCATCGCCAAGAACAAAACCGTCACGGCCTTTATCCCATGGACGAGAAGCTTTTTGAGGCTCATCATTACGAGTAGATAGTGCTTTAGCCGCACCAAAACCACCCATACCTAGAGGAGTAGATGCTTTTTCAGCACCACCCGCTAGCATTGCATCTGCATCACCGTAAGCAATCATACGAGCTGCATGACCGATATTGTGAAGACCTGTAGTACAAGCCGTTGAGATTGCGATATTCGGGCCACGTAAACCACGCATGATAGACATATGACCTGAAATCATATTCACGATAGTTGACGGAACAAAGAATGGGCTGATCTTACGAGGGCCTTTTGATGTATATGCTTGGTAACCAGCTTCGATTAAACCAAGACCACCGATACCAGAACCGATAGCAACACCAACACGAGGGGCGTTTTCTTCAGTAATAGTTAGGGCTGAATCATCTAAAGCTTGCATACCTGCTGCGACGCCGTATTGGATGAATAGATCCATTTTACGAGCATCTTTTTTAGACATGTACTCTTCGCAGTTAAAGTCTTTGACTAGACCTGCAAAACGAGTTGAGAAATTGGTTGCATCAAAATGATCGATATTAACGATACCACTTTGACCAGCTAGCAGGGCTTTCCAAGAAGATTCTACAGTGTTGCCTACCGGTGACAACATACCCATGCCAGTGACAACTACACGACGCTTGGACACGATTTTACACTCCGGGAATTGAGATGATTGAAGATGAGAATAGATGAGTTAGATAAAACACAGGCGGTCGAGGTGACCGCCTGGGAGAGATTATTACTGAGCGCTAGTTACGTAATCGATAGCAGCTTGAACAGTAGTAATTTTCTCAGCTTCTTCATCTGGGATTTCAGTGTCGAATTCTTCTTCTAGAGCCATTACTAGCTCAACAGTGTCTAGAGAATCTGCACCTAGGTCATCAACGAAAGAAGCTTCGTTTTTAACTTCTGCTTCATCAACACCTAGTTGCTCAACAATGATTTTCTTTACGCGTTCTTCGAGGTTGCTCATTTTTTCTTTTCCTTTACAGAGTTCGCTTTATGCGATGTTTTCCGTAGTTTATTCAATCTATTAAAAGTTGCAAGGCCAACTTTTCTGGTCAAACCACAATTTTCGCGATTTTAACCGAAATTACGTATGTTTTTGACTTAAATCATGCACAAATGTTGCACACAATTTACACCATGTACATACCGCCATTGACGTGAAGTGTTTCACCTGTGATATAAGCTGCCGCAGGTGATGCCAAAAATACCACAGCTTCAGCGATTTCGCGAGGGTCACCTAGTCGACCTGCTGGTACATTAGCCAAAGTTGCTGCACGTTGCTCATCATTTAGTGCTTTTGTCATGTCCGTTTCGATGAAACCCGGAGCTACTGTGTTCACTGTAACGCCACGAGATGCAACTTCACGAGCCATTGACTTAGTAAAACCAATTACACCAGCTTTGGCAGCTGCGTAGTTAGTTTGACCAGCATTACCCATAGTACCAACTACAGAACCAACGTTTACAATACGACCCTGACGCTTCTTCATCATGCCACGCAATACTGCTTTAGACATACGGAAGATAGGCGTTAGGTTAGTATCGATGATATCGTTCCACTCGTCGTCTTTCATGCGCATAAGCAGATTATCGCGTGTGATACCTGCGTTGTTAACTAGAATGTCGATCGCGCCAAATTCATCGTTGATGGTCTTCAGTGTAGCAGTAATTGAATCAACATCAGTCACGTTTAGAGCAAGACCTTTACCGTTCTCACCAAGATAGTCACTGATCGCAGCAGCACCATTTTCAGACGTTGCTGTACCGATAACTTTAGCACCGCGCTCAACAAGCAGTTCAGCGATAGCACGACCAATACCACGGCTTGCACCTGTAACCAGTGCAACTTTGCCTTCTAAATTCATCATAATTTCTCTTTATGTGATTATTACTTAGCAGCTTCAAGTGATGCAGAATCGTTTACTGCAGCAGCTGTCATAGTTTTTACAATACGCTTCGTTAGACCAGTAAGAACTTTACCTGGACCTAATTCTAGTAGTTTTTCAACGCCTTGCTCGTTCATTGCTTGCACACCTTCAGTCCAACGTACTGGGCTGAAAAGTTGACGAACAAGTGCATCTTTAATTTTTGCAGGATCTGTYTCAGCAATAACGTCTACGTTATTGATAACAGGCAATGCAGGAGTGTTGAACTCGATAGCTTCAAGAGCAACAGCTAGCTTATCAGCAGCAGGCTTCATTAACGCACAGTGCGATGGAACCGAAACTGGAAGTGGCAAAGCTCGTTTAGCACCAGCTTCTTTACACAATGCACCAGCACGCTCTACAGCAGCTTTATTACCTGCAATAACAACTTGGCCTGGTGAGTTAAAGTTAACTGGTGATACAACTTCGCCTTGCGCCGCTTCTTCACAAGCTTTAGCGATAGACTCATCATCTAACCCGATGATCGCATACATAGCACCAATGCCAGCAGGAACTGCTTCTTGCATCAGTTGGCCGCGTAGCTCAACCAGCTTAATTGCTTCTTTGAAGTCAATAACACCCGCACACACAAGTGCAGAGTATTCACCTAGGCTGTGACCCGCTAGGTTAGCAGGTTGCTCTAAACCAAGCTCTTGCCATACACGCCAAATTGCAACTGACGCAGTTAGTAGAGCCGGTTGAGTACGGAAAGTTTCATTTAGGTTTTCTACAGGGCCATCTTGAACTAATGCCCATAGATCGTAACCAAGTGCTTCTGAAGCTTCTGCGAATGTCTGTTTTACAACATCATACTGTTCGCCTAACTCAGCAAGCATACCAATAGCTTGAGAACCTTGGCCCGGGAATACGATAGCAAACTTGCTCATTGTAATTATCCTTTAAGCAAAGCAAAAAATTGAATAAGGCACATAATCTTATGTGCCTTGTTTGATTATTATTGCTTGAAGTTAGAACTTAACTAGTGCCGAACCCCAAGTAAAGCCGCCGCCAAACGCTTCTAAAAGAAGTGTTTGACCACGTTTAATTCTTCCATCACGAACCGCTTCATCTAATGCCGTAGGTACCGTCGCAGCCGACGTGTTACCGTGCTTATCAAGAGTAATAACCACTTGATCAAGTGACATTGTTAGCTTTTTCGCGGTTGCAGAAATAATACGATAGTTCGCTTGATGTGGTACTAACCAATCAAGCTCTGATTTATCCATATCATTGGCAGCAAGTGTGTCTTTTACTAGCTTGGACAACTGAGTAACAGCCACTTTAAAGACTTCGTTACCTGCCATGTGCAACCATTTATCGGCATCGCCGCCGCGTTCAGGAACTTCAAGGCTAAGAAGTTCACCGAATTTACCGTCGGAGTAGATATGAGTAGATAAGATACCTGGCTCTTCGCTCGCACCCACAACGACAGCGCCCGCACCATCACCAAATAAGATGATCGTTGAGCGGTCTGTTGGATCACATGTCTTAGAAAGCGCATCCGCACCAATCACAAGAACATTCTTGCACATGCCTGTTTTGATATGCTGGTCTGCTACAGAAAGTCCATAAACAAAACCAGAACAAGCAGCGGCGATATCAAATGCCGGACAACCTTTAATGCCTAGTTTCCCTTGAACCTGACAAGCAGATGACGGGAAAGTATGGCTGCCACTTGTTGTAGCCACGATGACCAGGTCGATGTCGTTTTTAT
This sequence comes from Vibrio makurazakiensis, assembly GCF_050337375.1. Taxonomy (NCBI): domain Bacteria; kingdom Pseudomonadati; phylum Pseudomonadota; class Gammaproteobacteria; order Vibrionales; family Vibrionaceae; genus Vibrio; species Vibrio makurazakiensis. The sequence continues at coordinate 16,889 of NZ_JAKJSW010000058.1, forward strand.
CAATACCAGCCATTTCGATAGCATTTTCTGCCGCGAAAAAAGCCATGTCAGCAACTGTTTCGTTTTCAGCAGCTATACGACGTTCTTTAATACCAGTTCGTGCAACGATCCACTCGTCGCTCGTATCTACCATTTTCTCTAAGTCTGCGTTTGAACGCACTTGAGATGGCAAGTAGCTGCCAGTACCTAAAATTTTGCTATACATGAAGACTAATAATGCCTCTCGAGTAAAACCGCTTCCAAACGATCGCTAATACGGCTGGGGACTTGTCGTTTGACCTCGTGCACTGCTTCGCCAATCGCGTTGACAACAGCAGACACATCAGCACTTCCATGACTTTTAATGACAATGCCGCGCAATCCTAACAAACTTGCGCCGTTATACTGGTCGGGGTTCAAGGTTTTTAGTTCGGTGAATAGCTCAGAAAACAGTTTTCTAGCAAWYCAACCCTTTATTGTTGAAGCCATCATGCTTGTTTTTAGCTTATCAATAAAGAGCTGAGCARTACCTTCGCACGTTTTTAGGCAGACATTGCCCACAAATCCATCACATACCACCACGTCTGCTGCATCTTGCAGCAATTGGTTCCCTTCAATATAGCCAGTAAAGTGAACAGACTGTGTACTGGACAACATTTCTGCACAGCGCTTAACCAGATCATTCCCTTTAATTTCTTCAGCACCAATATTTAAAATAGCGACACGAGCTGGGCGACCTAAGTGTTGTTCGGCTAATGCGCTGCCCATTACTGCAAATTGGAAGAGCGAATCTGCATCACTAGAAACGTTAGCACCGAGATCGAGCATCCATGTGCGGTTTCCGGATGCCGTTGGTAAAGCTGATACTAATGCTGGTCGGTCAATTCCGGGAAGAAGTTTAAGTCGGAAACGAGAGAGTGCCATTAATGCACCGGTGTTTCCGCCACTGACACAAGCGTCAGCAACTGAATCTGCTACATGATCAATAGCAACACGCATAGAACTGCCGCTACTATTACGCAAAGCAAGTGATGGTTTTTCTGAATTCGAGATAACGCGATCACAATGCTGGACACTCAGGCGAGAGTCAGGCATTCGACCTAACGAAGATAATTGAGATGTGATCTGAGTTTGATCACCTATGAGGATAACTTTTAGCTCTGGGAAATACGACAGTGCCTGCACGGCGGCAGGCACTGTTACACGAGGACCGAAATCCCCGCCCATTGCATCAAGCGCAACGGTTATATTTTGCAAAGGTCAACCTTACTTGTTGATAACCTTTTTGCCACGGTAGAAACCTTCAGCAGTCACGTTGTGACGTAGGTGAGTTTCACCTGAAGTTGCGTCTACAGAAAGTGCAGCTGTAGTTAGCGCATCGTGTGAACGACGCATGCCACGCATTGAACGTGATTTCTTGCTCTTTTGTACGGCCATTGACCCTACTCCTATGTAAATTCTTAAAAATACTTACTTGTTAATAAGTTAGCTTTTTAAGTTTYTTAAGACATCAAATGGATTCGGCTTTTTGTCTTCCTCAATTTCTTCAGGAAGTTCGCCAAATACCAGATTATTTGAGTTAACGCTACATTTCGCATCGTCATGCATTGCTATTTGTGGCAATCCAAGGATGAACTCGTCTTCAACTAGTTTAATCAGGTCTAACTCACCGTACTCGTTCAGATCTACCAAATCATACTCTTCCGGTGCGTCTTCTTCACTTTTCTCGCTGTAAACAGGAGTACAAGTAAATTGGACATCGCACTGATGTGCGAAAACCTCATTACAACGTTGACACTCTAAATCGACTTCGACGTTAGCTTTACCAGAGATAACGACTAATCGTTGTTCATCAAGCCCAAATGACATTGAGACTTGCGCGTCACGTTTTACGCCTTCAGTTGCTTCAGTTAAACGCTTTAAAATACTTACTTGGATGATACCATCCATATCAAGTCGTTTTTGAGCTGTTCGTGCAGGATCAACTGTACGCGGTATTTTTTCCTTTTGCATAGGGCGCGAATCTTATCTTCCAAATCATGTTTAGTCAAAGGAAATGGCAAAAAAATTGCACTTTCCTACCTTTCCTATTCAGAGCATTATGAATAGCAGGATAAGTTACGTTATCCTGAGATAAATGCTTCTATGAATTGTAAATTAAAATGAAAAATTACCAACTAGTTTTAGCCTCTACTTCGCCATTTAGGCAAGAGATCCTGCAAAAACTTCAGCTAAGCTTTAATACGGCAACTCCTGACTGTGATGAAACGCCTCATAACAAGGAAACTCCACAGCAATTGGTCAAGCGCCTTGCAGAAACAAAAGCAAAGTCATGTAACATTGACCGACCAAGTTTGGTGGTTGGATCAGATCAAGTTTGCGTCATAGACGGCGAGATTATTGGTAAGCCTCACACGCGTGAGAAAGCTATAGAACAACTATCACGTCAGATAGGTAAGAGTATTACGTTTTATACTGGATTATCGGTGTGGAACAGTGAAACCGATGAAACCGATACTCGGCTCGATACGTTTGTCGTTCATTTCCGTAAACTAACTCGTAATCAGATAGAGTCTTACGTAGATAAAGAACAGCCGTATTACTGTGCAGGAAGCTTTAAATGTGAAGGTTTAGGGATCGCGCTATTTGATCGATTAGAAGGAAAGGACCCCAACACACTGATTGGCCTTCCCCTGATCGACTTGGTTGATATGCTCGGAGCACAAGGCATGTCAGTACTATAAAAATGCCTGGCCCTAAGAATAAAAAAGGGAGCTTCATCGCTCCCTTAATCGGTTTTGAAAATTAATAAATGAAATTACAGCTTACGTAAGCCCGCAACCGCTTTTTCTAATCTCTTTTCCATTGGCGCAGAAATATCCATCTTCTCCTCGCTACCTGGGTGGGTAAACTTAATGTTTGCTGCATGTAAGAACAAACGGTCTAAGCCAACCTTGCCAGTGTAAGCGTCAAAGCGACGATCGCCGTAACGGTCATCCCATGCAATAGGGTGACCTGTATATTGAGTATGAACACGGATTTGGTGAGTTCGTCCGGTAATCGGGCTTGCTTGAATCAAAGTCGCGTCTTTGAACTTTTCTAAAACTTTAAAACGAGTCTCTGATGCCTTGCCATTTGGGTTAACACGGACAATGCTGTTCACTTCATTCTTCAGAAGTGGAGCATTTACAACTTTACAGCTGTTCTTCCATTCACCCATCACTAAGGCAAAGTAATACTTTTGAACCGTCTTTTCACGGAACTGTGCTTGCAGATGTCTAAGCGCCGAACGTTTTTTGGCAATCAAAAGGATGCCCGAGGTATCCCGGTCTATTCGATGAACTAACTCTAAGAAACGTGCATCCGGGCGAAGAGCTCGTAACGCTTCAATCGCTCCAAATTTCAAACCACTTCCGCCATGAACCGCTGTGCCTGATGGTTTATTTAGGATAAGTAGATGATCGTCTTCGTAGATTATGCAGTGCTCTAGTTCAGAAACTTTATTCAGCTTTGTGCTAGGAACATTGTCTTCAACTTTCTCTTCAATAGTCACAGGAGGTATTCGAACCATATCCCCTGCTTTCAGTTTATATTCAGCTTTAATTCGCTTTTTGTTCACGCGAACTTCGCCTTTACGTACGATTCGGTAAATCATACTTTTAGGGATGTTTTTTAATTGGTTACGTAGGAAGTTATCAATACGTTGACCAGCCATATCTTCGTCTATATCGACAAATTGGACTTTAGTTCTTATTTCACTCATTTGCTTATTGTATCACTGCCCACTCTTTCGAAGCACCCCATTATCTACAAAATAGTTACTCAAAATAGACATACAACCACAAGGTTTACTCTATTAGTTTGATTTAACGACCAAAAAAGAGCCAAGTTTCGAACAAAATAAACTCTATGTAGATTAATTATTTTATAGACAGTGAGTTAGACCTAGCAAAAGCAACATAAAACACGTTTTTTTGAGCCTTATACAATAAAGCAGATTGCTGTGCATAGCCTCCACTGCTATAGTCACAGCCTGCTATAAGTGGATTGATGGCTTTTTATACAACAACCATTTGCAAGCAGATAAATGAGTAGATTACTTAGTGTCAACAGTGCAGCAATTGGCGTAAGACACCATGAACTAAGTTACCTTGTCGCTCTACTCACGTTCAATCATGTTGAGTATTCACCGCCACATCGCGGATCATAGGCTTATATGCCTATGATGACTGACGTGCCCTCGAGCATCCCTTCCAGCCGGGAGGCTGCACCGATAAAGCCATGGGATCAGGCACCATGAAGAACGAATCGAAGCGACAAGCCAATTATGAAAATAAAAGAAAAGACAACGAGAATTTCTAAATGAAAAGAATGTTAATCAACGCAACTCAAAAAGAAGAGTTGCGTGTCGCTTTGGTTGATGGCCAGCGACTTTTCGATCTTGATATCGAAAGTCCAGGTCACGAGTCTAAAAAAGCGAATATCTACAAGGGACGTATCACTCGAATTGAGCCAAGCCTGGAAGCGGCATTTGTCGATTACGGTGCTGAACGTCATGGTTTCCTCCCTCTTAAAGAAATTGCCCGCGAATATTTCCCTGAAGGTTACACATACCAAGGTCGTCCAAGCATTAAAGAAGTGCTAAACGAAGGTCAGGAAGTAATCGTACAAGTTGAAAAAGAAGAACGTGGCAGCAAAGGCGCTGCTTTAACGACTTTCATTTCTCTTGCTGGTAGTTACTTAGTTCTTATGCCAAACAACCCTCGTGCCGGCGGTATTTCTCGTCGAATCGAAGGTGATGAACGCACCCAACTAAAAGCAGCATTAAGCACACTTGAGTTACCTCAAGGCATGGGCCTAATTGTTCGTACAGCTGGTGTAGGCAAAAGTGCAGAAGAGTTGGAATGGGATCTAAACGTACTTTTGAACCACTGGGGCGCTATCAAGCAAGCTTCAGATTCAAATGCAGCTCCTTTCCTTATTCACCAAGAAAGTAACGTAATCGTTCGTGCGATTCGTGACTATCTACGTCGTGACATTGGCGAGATTCTAATCGACAGCAATACTATTTTTGAACGTGCTCAAGCACACATTCAATTAGTACGCCCAGATTTCATGAGTCGCGTTAAGAAATACGATGGTGAAGTTC
>NZ_JAKJSW010000420.1:0-1681 GCF_050337375.1 Vibrio makurazakiensis
CTTTATTTTAAATGTGGTATTGAAAAAAAATATATAAAGAATCTTTTGTTCTTTTGGGTGTTGGCTGTTTTTTCATTTTGTTTTTATGACCAAGATTATGCAGTCGTTAGTTATAGTACTTTTTTAATGGCTCTCCTTGGGCTAAGTATTATACATTTTGTATTACTAGTTAATTTTGATTCTCATATAAAGACGATTGCAACTGCAATGGTCTTTTTGCCTGTTGCCATGATTCTAATATCGCTAGTTATGTATCTGTTGTTAGATGTACCTCTATCCASTTCAGTTAATAGGTATGGAGCAGGGTTAGCGAATGCTCATTTTGGTTTTTTAATGTATTTTATAATGTTGTTCTTATGTTATGAATCTATATGTAATAAGAGGCTTCATTTAGTTTTACTGCTATTTTCATTACTTTTATTATTGTTTTCTGGAAGTCGCGGTCCGTTACTTGCGGCTTTGATTCCGTTAGTATTGCTTATTAGGTTCGTAAGAAATCAAGGTGTGAGGCGCAAGCTTGCTTTAATAATTCCCCCTGCATTATATGTAGTTGGTGCCTTTGCGAAATCGATGATTGAACGAACGCAAACATCAACATTCGATCAAGAAGGTGGGCTTAATTTTTCTGGCAGAGAGTTTGCGTGGGATTATTTTCTAAGTCGATTAGATGGTGTTAATTTATTTGGCGGGAGGTTAGGTTCAATAACTCAGGTGACGGAAGGGATAGAAGAATATAATCTATACTTATTTACGGTTCCGCATAATGAATTTATACGCTTTTATATGGAACTTGGTTCTATTGGCTCTTTCTTGTTTTTTATTAATTTCTTTATTGTAATTAGTTATACATATAGGGTTTGCAGTCAGGAATCTAAAAGGTTTATGCGCTACATGTTATTTGGATTCTTTGTTTTGACTATATTTGATAATACTCTAAGTACGCCTCAGTCATATATTCCTTTAGCTCTTCTTCTAAAGTACATTCATTTTGTTGAGGTTAATAAAAGTGGATTATAATAAATTGAATTTAAAGGTTTCTGTTTATATACCGACATATAACCGGAGTGAGCTACTTAATCGCGCTGTTCAATCTGTACTTAATCAAACTATGCAAGATTTTGAGATAATAATCGTTGATGACAACTCTACGGATGATACATCAAAGGTTGTTAATAAGTTAATGATAAATGATTCAAGAATTCGATATTTTAAAAATGAGAAAAATCAAGGAGCTTGCTTTAATAGAAATAGGGCAATACAAGCTGCGAATGGCTACTTTGTAACTGGGTTAGATGATGATGATTACTTTTTACCTAAGCGATTGGAAAACTTTATAAATGCTTGGAGGGATAAATCAACACATGTTATTGCTCTGTATTCAGACAAGTTCGTAAAGCGAAGAGATGGAACAATGATTAACCAGTTATATCCAACCTCAGCCTGTAGAAATAACCWATATACAAGAAATGATGTAGGAAATCAGATATTTACGCTAAGAAATGTTTTTAATAATGTAGTTAAATATGATGATAGTCTTAAATCGTGGCAAGATATTGATATGTGGATTAATATTCTAAGCGAAAATGGAAGTGGTATATTTCATAATACACGTTGTATGGATTATGTTCTAGATAAGAGCCATGAACATGAAAGGATTAGTAATAATAATATAACAAAACAT
>NZ_JAKJSW010000421.1:0-1652 GCF_050337375.1 Vibrio makurazakiensis
ACTTCTAAGCTGTTTATTTGACCAACATTAATCATTAAATTTTTCTCTCTTTAAATTTGGCGGTGATTATACGTGATCTCTGTTATGCTTTCGCTAGTTTCACTTAATATTTTTCATGTTCTAGGAGCTTTAGTTGATCACCGTAGATAAACAGGATGCAATTACACTAAAAATTAACCATTCTCTGGCTAAAACCAAGAAAGTCGACTTGGATGTGTATCTCTTTATTCCCGGTGAGTTAGGCCTCAGTCCTGAAATATTATCTGAAAGTGAGTTCTTTTATAGTTCGATAACGCAGAAGCGTGCTTACTACAGTGACAAAACTCTCCTCCCTCTGGTACACAGTCGTTTAGCAAAACGCGGACGTCTATCTATAACACAGTACCGTGTAAGTTTGAGTTTGTTCGCCTACCAGTACGTAATCGCCTTAGATAAAGCCGTTAGCGGACTTAATAAAACCACAGGTGACAGTGTAACTTCAGATGAAGTTGATGAAGTCATCGAGTTGGCACTTGATATCCTAAAACGACTTAGACGTAGTATTCCTTACGAAGAGAATTTAAAACGTTATTACGCGAATATCGATAACTACTTGTCCTGGTATACAGAGCAGAAGTTTTTGTCTCTTGTCGCTCACCTACCTCGCGAAAAGGAATACGCGACAATTAAAGAACGTCTTACTACTCTATGTGAAAAAGAGACCGCACACCGCAGGCTAAATAACTACAACTCCAAACAGGTACGTGACGATGTAACGCGATTAAGTAATAAAATGCGTTTACTTCGTCGCTTGATTGAACACCCTATTGTTCTTAAAGAAAAAACGACCTCAATGGGGAAAAACATTAAGCGTGCTGTTAAGGGAATTGCGACCGGTCTAGTCATGGTTTTTGTGACTACTACAGTAATATTGGCAAGAGATTTCCTAGGTGAAATTACCGCTTCTTTTATCGTTTCCATGTCCTTTATCTACGCCCTTCGCGAAATATTCAAAGACGACTTAAGGGATATTCTTTGGCGATGGATCCGTAAAGGTAAACCAAAATGGAAACGCCGCTACTACGATCCAACAACCAATAAATCTGTTGGGCATAAGTTGGAATGGCTCGATTACGCAAGCTTTTCTAAATTGGCTGACAAAATACAATCTATTCGTAAGAAACGCGTTGTTCAAAAAGAAGAACAAATTCTTCACTATCGCTCACAGACTGAGATGTCGACGTCTACCTTTATGAGTGGCTATGAAGAGACGAGAGAAACAGTAGCAATTAGCTTGCGTGCTCTAACCCRCTTGATGGACAAAGGGTCAAACAAAATCTATCGATTAAATGAAGGGCAAGTGAGCCGAGAGTCAGTAGAAAAGCGTCATTTACTTAACCTAATTATCAAAGAAAACACCCATGATAGTGACAGCGAACCAAACTACTATCGCTACAAAATAGTTATGAGTCGTTCCAAAATTGTTGATATTGAAGAAATTCAACAGGACTGATAAAACATTAATAACAACTAAATAGCCCAATGGAAGTCACTGTAACTTCCCTTGGGCTATTTGCTACTGCTACTTCCCGTGAATAGTGCTACTTCTTTACTACTTTCTTGATCGATAACGTGAGAGAAAACTTAGCCATAGGCTCATCACCATGTAAACT
>NZ_JAKJSW010000422.1:0-1635 GCF_050337375.1 Vibrio makurazakiensis
ATATTCTACTTTCGAATCAAGATGATTTAAATCACATTTTTATCAAGGTCTTAGATTAGTGAACCTAAGACACATTGAAAAAAACTTAATAAAATTCTTGACTCAATCCTAACAAATCACTTTTTCATAGAAGGTAAAGCACCTAAATTTGAGCAAAGTGGCGTCGAATAAAGCGTTGCGTGAAAGTGCCCTATTTATGCTATTGAGTTATCCCTAAAGTTATCCACCGTTTTTGTGGATAACTGTTGATAACGTCTATAACACTTTAGCCAAAGTCTTTGTTTACAGGGGCTAACAGCCTTTTTAACAAACTATTCACTACGGTTGCTAGAGTAATAAATGTCAATATTGGCAGCGCTATCCACAATACTGGGTGAAGCGTAGGATCAAGCTCAAAACCAAATTTCATGACACCTGCAACACTTGCTTCTGCACCTAAGCTCGCAATACAACCAGCGACGAACGCCATTAAGCCGTATTCGCACCAGATTGTACTCAGAATGCGTTTTTTGCTTGCACCTAAAGTTCTATACAAACGTATTTCTTGCTGGCGCTGAGAAAGGCTCAGACGTAGAAGAGTAAAAATCAGCAGTAGGCCCGCGACAACACCCAGAGCAGCCAATACGGTAATTGACCAGACTATTTGTTGAAGCAATTGCTGTATCTTTGCCCCCATCGCTCGTATATCCATTAAACTTACGGTTGGATGGCTTCGCGATAAATCGTTCAACATCTGATCATGTTGGCTATCGACTCTAAAGCTCACCAACCAAGTCGAGGGAATTTCGCTTAAAACGTCAGGCGTGAAAATAAAATAGAAGTTTGGCTTCATGTCTCGCCATTCAACTTTACGTATCGAATTCGCTACCGCACTAAATATCTGGCTATTAATCGTGAAGGAAAGCGTGTCACCAATTTTAATGCCTAACTCAGCTGCGACTTCTGACTCAATAGAAACGCCGTTGGTTTCGGTCCACTCACCTTCAACAAGCTCATTGTAATCAGGTATTGAATCACCCCAAGTAAAGTTTATCTCACGCCTTAATGCGTCAGTATCATTGCTGCTGGCTTGTTTTGCGTATTCCTGAGCATCAACCCCGTTAATCATGGACAATCGGCCACGAATAATCGGGTACGCAGCAGAACGATCGATACCTTCTCCATCAAGCGTTGATAGGTAATCATCTTTTTCATAGGTCGCGATATTTAAAGCGAAAGCATTTGGAGCATTTTCTGGAATGGTTTGCTGCCAATCAGTCAATAAATCAGTTCGCACCAACCAGATAATCGATAACAACATTAGTGACAATGCTAGCGATCCAAATTGAATGCCGGTAGATAATGGAGAACGATTGATTCGACTTAACGCTAAACGCATTGCCGTAGAGACAGGTAACTTTGCTATTCCACGAAGTAACAACATGCTAACTACGGCGAGTACCGAAAATAGAAGTGCAATGCCACCTATTACAATCCAGACCAAAAGATTGTCGCCATATATCAGCAGCATAGGAATGATAGGAACTAACAAGAGCGCATATTTTATTTTGCTTTCTTTATTCTTATGTCCGCTTTGAATGACACTTGCCGCAGATGTATTAATTAATCCAATGAGTGGAATGCCTAATGCAGGAA
>NZ_JAKJSW010000423.1:0-1584 GCF_050337375.1 Vibrio makurazakiensis
GTATCGAATATCATAGGTTCAGGTATCGAAGCTCAGTGGCAGTCAAAACCTGTCGCAATTGGCAGCGCTAAATTCATATTAGGCTCTGAAGCAGATATCCAAAGTAACGGGATCTACTTATCTATTGATGGTCATCATGTAGCAACATTCACCTATGAAGACCCTATTCGAAAAGAGAGCGCTGAGTTGATTAGTAAGTTTAAAGCCGCAGGGATAAAAACTACTCTGTTAACCGGTGACTCGCTTGCTAACGCACAGCCGGTAGCTTCTCAAATTGGGATCACTGATATTGTGGCGGGAGCAAAGCCAGAAGATAAGCTCAACTACTTAAACAATACCGAATCTAAAGACATCACTATGATGGTCGGAGATGGTATTAACGACGCACCAACTCTAGCCGGTGCTCACCTTTCTGTTGCGATGGGTGGAGGCACTGACGTTGCAAAAGCTTCAGCAGATATGATATTGCTTGGCGATCGACTAGATAAGTTACTCGACTCACGTTTATTAGCGTTAAAGACACGTAAAATTATTCGTGAAAATCTAGCGTGGTCCCTTGGCTACAACCTACTAATATTACCTCTCGCGGTTGCTGGTTTAGTTGCTCCATACATTGCGGTTGTTGGTATGTCTGCCAGTTCAATCATTGTAGTATCCAACTCTTTAAGACTTCTGAAAGAACAAGGTAAGTAATGGAAAGTTTATATATCTTAATACCTATCGCAATCATCCTTGTTTGTGTGGCTGTAGGCGTATTCCTATGGGCAGTAAAGAGTGAACAATTTGAAGACTTAGAAAGACAAGGTCATAACATACTGTTCGATGAAGAAGATGAGAAACAGAAGGCATCTCATAAAAAATGACCCCAGACTGGATTGGTGCTTTTTTCGTAGGATTAATAGGCGCAGGCCACTGCATTGGTATGTGTGGTGGCATTGCGTCTGTGCTTTCTATGGGCAAGCACTCGCGTCAGAATAGCTTCGTGATACCGATTTATTATAACCTTGGTCGCTTACTCAGTTACGCGTTTATTGGGGCTTTAATCGGCGGAACTGTATCGTCTCTTGCTCAAGTAAGCGCATTTAACGGACTGCTTATTTGGTTACGCCTATTGGCAGCTCTCTTTATGGTGCTGCTTGCTTTATACATTGGCAAGTGGTGGCATGGGCTGCTTTTTGTTGAGAAGTTAGGTCAAAAGGTATGGGAACATATCTCCCCTCTAGGCCAATCTATATTACCTCTTAAATCTCCTGTGCATGCATTTCCATTTGGCTTGATATGGGGATGGTTACCTTGCGGGTTAGTTTATTCAACGCTGACATGGTCTGCTGTATCTGGCAGTTGGATAAACGGAGGTCTAATAATGCTAGCTTTCGGTCTTGGAACGTTACCAGCCATGTTAACTGTAGGCTTTGGCGCTTCATTCATTAAGAAGCTGCAACAATCCCCCTTATTTCGTCAAACTGGCGCGGTAATGATCTTAATGTATGGATTATTTACCGGTTATCACGCTTTTGCGATGCTTTAATATACCGCATAACCACTTTTAAAATGGTGTTTTTTTACTATCCATAAGTATTAATG
>NZ_JAKJSW010000424.1:0-1538 GCF_050337375.1 Vibrio makurazakiensis
TCAACAAAGAGTGATGGTTTCTCAACAAAGAGTGATGGTTTCAGTCATAAAAAATACTAAGGGAACCGGGCAAGGATTTCCCAATCTTAGAAAAGGCAGTGGATTTATTATGAAAAAGACTCTATTAGCATTAGCTGTAATGACAGCAGCAAGCACAGCTAACGCTGGAATCGAAATTTACAATCAAGATGACGTAGCAGTAACACTTAAAGGTGACATCGAAGTTGTATACAGCAACGAATTGAAAAAAGGTTCTTCGATGGAACAAAAAATCGAAGATGCTGACTTCGGTTTTGACGTAACTTACATGGTAAACGAAGACTGGAAAGTTGGCGCTTACTGGGAGTTTAACGGTTCTTCTGATGCTAACGCTACAGCAACTGAAAACGGTGATACTTACGTAGCTGCGTACCACAACACTTTGGGTTCTATCAAGTTTGGTCGTCTATGTACTGCTGTTGATGATCTAGGTATCGGTTCAGATGAAGCATTCGGTATTTCTACTCTGTTAGACAACACAACTAACGAATGTTCTGATGAAGCTGTACGTTACGATTACGATAACGGTGACCTATACCTTACTCTAGGTTACGTACAAGATAAACTAGCAGCTGACGGCGTTGAAGGCACTAACAACACATACCAAGATGCACGTATTGGTTACCGTCTAGCTGATTTTGACATTTCTGCATTCCTTGCTAACTTCGACGCTGAAGCTGCTAACTCAGACCACCAAGGTTACGGTGCTGAGCTAGTATTCTCTGGTATCGAAAATATTTACCTGTCAACAGCTTACTACGGTACAACATCTGACATCGCAAATGACGATAACTCTACTATCGCATTCGCTGCTGGTTATACAATGGGTCTTTGGGGCTTCAACACTGGTTACTCTATCGGTGACCACGATGTTAATGCTAAAGATGCAGACCACTGGTTCGTTAACACGACTTACGCTGTAGCGCCTAACACTAAAGTTTACGCTGAAGTTGGTGGTGTTGATACAGACGACACTGCTTACAAAACTGACACTGGTCTAGCTATTGGTGTTGAAGCATCATTCTAATTAATTGAAAAATCAATTATTTTAAAAGCCACCTTAGGGTGGCTTTTTTGTTAGTATGAACAGTATCTATTTGATTATTGGATGAAAATTGTAATGAAGAAAGCATGGTTTGTTTTGGGTCTGCTTATAGCAGGGATGGGGAGCGCGAGTGCCGCTACCCTAGTACCACAAAAAGGTGTATCGATACTGTTCATCAATGGACAGAAATCTCAAAGTAAAATTGGTGAAAACCAAATTAATGATGGTTACAACCAGTTAGTCGTTCGCTTTGATCACAATTATGGTAATAGCAGTGGCGTTTATACATCTTCCCCTTACGTTATAATGTTTGATGTAGCTGGCGAAGAAATTAAAATTAGGCCCCCGAAAGCACGCAGTAAGATGGAGGCTCAGAAAATATTTGAAGCCGACAAGCCGAAATGGCGTGTGGTTGAAGACGATAGAGAAATTAAATATCAGCAGGGTATTATTG
>NZ_JAKJSW010000425.1:0-1513 GCF_050337375.1 Vibrio makurazakiensis
TGATAGTATTTTCCCTTTGATATCAATCGTGATGATACCGTCAGCAGCGGTATCTAAAATAGCAGAGAGCCTACTTTTACTTTCTGTCACGCTACGCATTAGCTGTTCTTTTTCTTTCACTTCTTTATCTAAGAGTGAAGCGGAAATCATAGAGTTACTGAGATTTGTCATCATTTCGTTAATCGAGGTAGCAATTTTGCCAAGCTCATCATGCCGGTTGACTTCGATTCGTTTTGTTAAGTGGTCACTCTCGATACCTTGAATACCGGAGACGAGTTTAGTGATAGGGTTGATGAGTTGTTGGCGTAAAGCGATAAACAGCATTAACGCTAAAAGTATACTCCCTACACATATTAGGTAGATGACCGAAATGATCATCGAGTTTAAGTTTTGATAGGTTTTCAATTTATCGAATTGCAATTCTAAATCTATGCCACCGAAACCTACGGGCAATGACTGAGACCTAGAAATTACGTCGGTATTATAATTGTTTGGGCGTTCTTCAATGGCTAAATGGCGTTTACCCGTCGGGTAGACTTTAATGCCAATTACGGGATAAGAAGCTTTCACCAGTCTTTCTATAGAGTTGGAGAGCAGTGCTTGATAGCTTTCCCCCCATTGCGTGGAAATGATTAACCAACCACTAAGTTTTCCGTGACGAGTAATAGGTGCAGAGATCCATTGAGAAAGGTTTGACTCGCCGGAGTCACTTTTAAAGGGGTCGATGTTTGGTTCGCTGACAAAGACTTTATCTTGCAGTTGCTGAGAAAATAATGGGTGGTCATTTAAGTTGGAACTGAGTAATAGTTCACCAGAAAACTTTGCTCCAGAGCTCGTTGTTGTTGATGTCGAGAACACTGTGCCATCGTAATCGACGACAAGCAGGTAATTGATATTAGTGTATGAAGACGCAGTGTCATTTAGGGTTTGGCTGACTCCAAGGTTAATCCCTCGATCAAGTGCCTTGCTCAAAAGCCGGTTCTTTGAGGTGATGTTTGCAATCGAAACCAGTTTCTCATTATTTTCTTCAATGATGCTTTCAACAAGCTCTAACGTTCCGTTGAGTTGTTGGTCAACAATGATATCAATCGATTTTTTGGCAATGGCATAGATACCATAACCAATAATAGACATAGTTATGATGGTTAATAATGAGACTAAAATGAGCAGTTTAGGGAGTAACTTCATTATAGGTTACTCATACCACTGATAGTAACCACGGTTTTCAGGTATCAAAATGTTGAACTTTTCGGCTTGCTTTTTATTGATCAAAAATATTGGTTGGGGCTGAAATTGAGATTCTAGAAAACGGGGCTCAATACCCTCACGTAGTATTTGCGCTGCTCGCAGGCCTGACATTTTACCAAGGGTATAAAAGTCTGCTACTGGGCCAAATGTAGAACCATGTTGAATTCCAGACTTATTTGAACTTAGTATCGGTATGGCGAATTTGTTTGAAACTTCAATAAGTGCTTCTTCCCCTCCGTTTTGTAACAGAGTGTCGGTTGTTGTG
>NZ_JAKJSW010000426.1:0-1496 GCF_050337375.1 Vibrio makurazakiensis
CAAATGGAGTTTGCCCGTTAGCGGTATGAAGCGTATTTACTTCATATTCCAAAGATTGGAACGCGTCATAACATTCTTTCTCTGTGCGAGTCGTCGCAAATGCTTCAGGGCTATGTATATCCCATTCTTTTGCTAGTTGAAGATGCTTTTCATAACTCGTCATGACATAAGGTTCTAGTACTTCATCAATACGGTTGATCGTTGTACCACCATAAATATGGCTCGCTACCTGAGCAATGATTTGTGCGGTTACCGCTGTTGCTGTAGAAATCGATTTAGGTGTATCGATTTCCGCATTCCCCATCTTAAAGCCATGAGTTAGCATGCCTTTAAGATCAATCAGCATACAGTTAAACATTGGGAAGAAAGGCGCGTAATCTAAATCGTGATAATGAATATCACCGTCTTCGTGCGCTTTAACTATGTCTCGGGGCAAAATGTGAGTTTTCGCATAATGTTTAGCCACGATACCAGCAAGCAAGTCACGTTGAGTCGGGATGACTTTACCATCCTTATTCGCGTTCTCGTTGATTAGGTCAACGTTGCTTTCTTCAATTAGACCTTCAATTTCTTGAGTCAATGCGCTCTGTTTTTCTCGCGCTATATCTCGGTCATGACGATACTCAATATATGCACGAGCAACCGACTTATACGGTCCTTGCATTAACTCATTTTCAACCATAGTTTGGATTTCAGAGATATGAACCTCATCGTATTCTTCAAGCTTTAACTCAATTGCTAATGCGACATTCAGTGCATAAATTGCAATTTCCTTATCGGCTTTGTCTGATGCTGCTTCCACTGCAGCTTGAATGCGATCTCTGCAGAATGGAGCTCTTGAGCCATCACGCTTGATTACGATTGATTTCACCACTTCTCCTTACTCCTAAGGTATTCACAGAGTTATCCACAAACACACTATATAGAGCGATTTATAATTCAGTTAACACAAGATGTTGTGGCGTATTTAACGAGAAGCACCCATCAAGCGTATTGATCTGGATCAAATAATATTAGCTGTAGAGCAAGATCAAATCGATCTTATTGCACGAGCTCTCAACACATAAAGAAACAATGAAAATTGCTTTTTTGATGGATTTTTCACTTGAAATTTTACGACTACTGATAGGATAACGGCTGGATAAATAGGACAAGGTTGACCTGCATGAAATTAACATTCGTAATCCGCTTATTGAGTGTGCTATTCGCTATCGGATTCAGTTACACAAGTTTTTCCCAAACACTGAAAATTTCGACATGGAATATCGAATGGTTAACGATTCATCCACAGAATGCCATACAACAAAGCCAACGTCAGCCAGCTGACTTCTCAACATTAAGTCAGTACTTTGGGAAACTAGAGAGTGACGTTTTAGCCTTTCAAGAAGTAGACAGTGTCGAAGCCATAAAAAACATTGTTGGAGATGAATATTCAGTCGTACTCTCAGATCGCGCACAATCAAACAATGTAAGCCATCAGTTTAAGGACATTAATC
>NZ_JAKJSW010000427.1:0-1494 GCF_050337375.1 Vibrio makurazakiensis
AGCACTGATTGCAGTAAGTGCTCGATTTGATAACGGATAATTTATATCTAAATGATGCCACGTTCTTGAAGTGCATCAATAATTTGTTCAGCACATTTTTCGACTGAATATTCTGCTGTTTTCACATGAATTTCAGGGCTCACTGGCGCTTCGTAATCAGAACTAATACCAGTAAAATTCTTAATTTCGCCACTGCGCGCTTTTTATATAAGCTTTAGAATTCGCTATGATGCACAGTATTTAGCTTAATAGATTTATGGATGACAGGAGCAAGATGAGTTGAATAACTCAATGAGAAACACTGTGAACTACTCACATACATATTGATTCTTGCTGTTAAAATAACACTTCACAACCCTATAGGTAGCTATTTATATAATCAACTAAAGAAGCTCTTTCTGGTGTATTTAAGCCTAATGGTGGAACAAGGGAGTCAATATCATCTAATAGTTGATGTAACTCAGTTTCATTATTGGCGACATATACTCCCTGTACATTAGAAAATGAGGCTATCGTATCTAATTGATGATCATTACGATGCTCACCAAATTTGCTTAGCCTTGGAAATATTATAATTGTTTTTTTTAGGCGTAAACAATTAATAATAGAACCCATACCCGCATGAGAAACTATCACCTTTGCTTTACTAAATGCATTATTTATTTCATCTGGTGATAAAAATCTTTTGACCTCCATATACTCTGACTCGTAATTAGAATTACCAACTTGACTAACAACAACCTGACGTGTTGACTTCGCAAATGAGTCAACAAAAGATACTAACCGGTCAAAAGGAAATTGTGTTCCAACAGTGAGAAATATCATATTAACTTCCCCTGAAACTCTACTTCAGATCGCTCTGCAACCTCTTTCCATTGAGATACCACCACCACCCCAAGCTTTTTTGCCAGTTGAGCAGACAAAGATAGCTTTTTTGAATTAGCTATACTATCAATCCAAATTGTTTTAATACGTAAACATCTACTAAGAAAAGCTATGACTAATCCAGGTGCTGCACCGGTAGTCACCATAAGGTCAGGCTTTTCTTGAATTAGAACTCGCCAACCTTGAAACAACACTTTGAATACTTTATGACAATCATCACGACTAAAGTCGTCGATCTCAAAATATCTATCACAAACCATAAAAGATGGTTTAAAATCATAAGTTCCAATAACAACAGTTTCAACATCCGTTAAGCACTCTGCCAATAAGCTTAGTTGAACAAAATGACMGCCTGGCGAAGCCACTAATAATACTTTTTTCATATCTACTCCTTACGCACCAAAAAACTTTCTTATTGGCATCTTATAACGAATAACGTAATACACACCTACCAGAGATTTTCTTATACAAAAATATGCGTTCCAAGGGCTCCCCATGAAATTTTTCTTCAGTGCTCTAAACCCACCTTGGAAATAACGATAATTTAAGTGAGGCTCTTTATCTAGATGGCCAATAAGAGGAGAATTAATAAATAATGATTTAGTAGAC
>NZ_JAKJSW010000428.1:0-1472 GCF_050337375.1 Vibrio makurazakiensis
GTGCAATAGGGTGTTTCGGTACCTGGTAAGCAGGTGCAGCCATTTTGTGACCATCGTGAACCTTGTTACGAACACTAATGCCAGTCGTACACTTTTGAGAGACAGACGCAGGGCGTCCACCAAATACAGTTCGCAGAGGGTAACCGTGTAGATAAGGAATGGGTTCGCCGTTCATTTCCCATGCAATCAATGCATTATCTGTCATTGCTGCTTTGATAGGTACGCCGCGGGAAATGGCTTCACCTTTACCGCTAAGGTGTTTATCAAAGCCGTGGTTACCAACATAAACCGCGTCATCTTTAATGCCACAATCTTTAAGTACGTCACTTAGTAGTACCCCCGTCCACTGCGAGCAATACACACCAGCATTGTTCCATTGATTACCCTTGGTGCTTGGGTAAAAGTTGTTACGGCTGTTACCACCGCACTCTAAAACTAGGCTTTGCGTATGGTGTTTAAACTTCGATTTAAGTTCGGCAATGGTATAGGTTTTACTTTGTTTTACAGACTCACCTTTTACTTCAAATGTCCAAGTGTCTGGATCCATCGTCGTAAAATCAGGCATTAGACCATTCCAGCGAACGAAAGGTACATCAGAAGGGGTAATAGCTGGAGCAAGCATGCTTTCTGGTGGGTAAGCGTTAAGTGGGTTGGTATTCAACACTGTGTAGTAATCTGGCAAGTCTTCGGCTTTCGCCCACGTTAGTGAGTTGATATCTAGAGGCACTAAATCTTCTGGTCGGTTTGCGGCAAAAACCCAAGAAACAGGCATCGCAGATACAGCTGTTGCTGAAAGTGCGGCTTTAAGGAATTGTCTTCTATCTAAACTCATTGCTGTAACCCTTTGTGATTCAGTTTGTAAAAGTAATCCGCCAGTTTCTTTATATCTTCTTCTGATAATAATTGGGCGACTTTGGACATGGTTTTATCGGTGCGCTTTCCGCTTTTAAAATCAGACAACTGCTCAGAAAGGTAGAGCTTGTTCTGCCACTTTAGATTAGGGATGGAAGGGAACGACGTTTCCTTGCTATTGCCGTGGCAAGCGATACACATGTTGGCAATGTTCTGATACTCGGCTGCTGAACTTATTGTTGGCAACGAAAGTAAAATCAAAGCTAAAACAGCTTTACGCAAAGTTTCTCCTTAGATCTAAATCAATAAAGTGGACGGGTTGTCTATTAATTGCGCGCATTAAATCACTTTATTTAACTCATTGAAATTCAGTTGAATTTAACCAGTGTTCAATAAACTTGAACGTAGGGGTGTGGTGAATTAAGTGTGGGTAATTGATAGGTGTTTATATGTGTTTGGTTGTGTCTTTTTGTTGTCTACAGCTGTTGAAATTGCAGTAAGGAATTAAGGGGAAGTTGAAATAGTTATAGAAACCTTTAGACAGGAGTGTGAGTTAGCTTAACTAATTCGACTTTAGATATTCGCAAATTAGAAACTTCACTTCTACACTGAAATAAATG